>JAZRYV010000097.1:0-38640 GCA_045600925.1 Spirochaetota bacterium | reverse complement strand
GTTGCTGTTGCTTTTGTTTCCGACAAAATTGCAGAAACAGCCAAGGCTTTAAAGGAATTTAAAGAAGCACAGGAAAAATTCAGCTACTCTGTAGCCGTACTTGATTCTGTTCTTTATACAAATGAACAGGTTAAGAGAATTGCAGATCTTCCTTCAAAGGAAGTTCTTCTTGCTCAGTCAATGTCTCTTATCAACGGTCCGGCTTCCGGAATTGCAATGGGAATGAACCAGATCATGGCTTCTCTTGCACGTGGCATCAAAGCAGTTGCAGAAAAAAACGCATAGTTTTTTTATATAAAAAAGAAAATAAGGGTATATAGGCTTTCATCTTCAAAGAAAGCAGAGGTGCTTTTTTCAGATGAATGACTTTTCCCTTTATAGGTTTTTACAGCAGGTCTGTATTAACTTGAAGAAATTCACTAAGTATAAAGGAGTATTAAAATGGCAAAACTCTCAGTAGAAGAACTTCTCGAAGCAATAGGCAGCCTTACACTTGTTGAAGCAGCTGACCTTGTAAAAGCAATGGAAGACAAATTCGGTATTTCCGCAGCAGCACCTGTAGCAGTAGCAGCAGCCCCTGCAGCAGGCGGAGCAGCATCAGCTGAAGACGAACAGACAGAATTTGATGTTATCCTTACAGGTTTTGGCGATGCCAAAGTCGGTGTTATTAAGGAAGTTCGTGCAATTACAGGTCTTGGACTTAAGGAAGCCAAAGAACTTGTTGAAGCTGGAAACAAAGCTGTTAAGGAAAAAGTTTCCAAAGAAGAAGCTGCAGCAATCAAAAAGCAGCTTGAAGATGCAGGTGCAACTGTTGAGGTTAAGTAATTACCCTCTTCTGCACTGTCATCAGTTTTAATAAAGAAAATCAATAGTTCCGGTCAGGACTGCCCGGAACTATTGATTTTTGTGTTTATGCAGTTTTTGTCGTTAACCTTTTTAATTGTCTCATACAATAATAATATTGAAACAAAATATCAGCACTTATACTTATACCTTGTTGTTTTGTAAAAAGATGATGCATGAAGGACACCATCCTTCTGTGTATATTTCACTATTATATCCATATCCCTGTAAAAAATCACTTTAAGGTTATTATTCATGCAAGTGCAAGAGAACAAAACCAAGAATTCCGGCAAATTTGATTCAGGAAACGGCGTCAAAGTCTGGTCTGACGGGAGTTTAGTTAAAAATTTCGGAAAGATACAGTCAGAAGAGTGGCTGCCTGATCTTATTGAGGTTCAGATTAAATCTTTTGACTGGTTCCTTCAGGATAAAGTTTCCAAAAGGGCAGATCAGGGGCTTCAGGCTGTTTTCAAAGAAATTTTTCCTATTGAAAGTCCCCATGAAGATGTGGTTCTTGAATTTATTGAATATGAAATAGGCGATCCTAAATATTCTGAAAATGAATGCAAGGATCGTGATGTTTCCTATGCTGCACCTTTAAAAGCAACTATCAGACTTATTACCAAGGAAACAATGGAAGTCCGTGAACAGCAGGTTTATATGGGAGATATTCCTCTCATGACCCGTCGCGGAACATTTATTATAAACGGAGCAGAGAGGGTTGTTGTAAACCAGCTGCACAGATCTCCCGGAATTTTCTTCTTTTTTGACAAGGAAGAGCGTCTTTATAATTCACGTATTATCCCGGATAAGGGATCCTGGCTTGAATTTGAAATGGATGCCAAGGGGCATATTGTAGCCAGAATAGACAGAAAATCCAAATTCCCGGTTACCCTTCTTGTAAGGGCAATGGGCTATGAAAAGAACGAAGAACTGGCCAGGCTTTTCTATGAAGTAAAGGATTATGACCTTAAATCAGAAGAAGACTACAAGGCCCTGAACGGCAGACGTTTTGCTTCTGATGTCATAAGCTCTGAAACAGGCGAAATAATCTGTGAGGTAGGAGATCGTATCAATACCGATACAATAGACCAGCTGAGAGAAGCTTCTGTAAAGAAAGTAAGTCTTATTGAATTCCCTAACAGCAAAGATGATGCTTTCTTTGCCAACACAATTGCCTATGAAAAGGAATTTGAAAGAAAAAAACTTCTCATCAGTGATGAGGATTTCAGCAGACTTTCACCTTCAGACCTTGCTCTTCTTGCAATACATTCTGTTGTAAGGCCTGGTGAACCTACAACCCTTGATAATGCAAGGAATGAATGGAGCAGAATGTTCTTCAGTCCAAAGAGCTATGCTCTCGGAGCTGTGGGAAGATACAAGATCAACAACAAATTCGGTTTTAATACAGAAGTACAGACTCTTACAAATGATGATATTATTTCATCTATTAAATATATGCTGTACCTTATTGCAGAGGCAGACAGCTATCCTGTTGAAATTACAGATCCTGTAACAGGAGAAAAGAAAAAGAGCAAAGTTCTTACAATAGTTGATGATATCGACCATCTTGGAAACAGACGTGTCCGTTCTGTCGGTGAACTGATTATGAATCAGATTAAGACAGGCTTCCAGCGTATGGAAAGAGTTATCAAAGAGAGAATGCAGCAGGCATCACCGGACCTTTCCGGTATTACACCTCAGTCACTCATCAGCATTAAACCAATTACTGCTGTTCTCAATGAATTTTTCGGATCCAGCCAGCTGTCACAGTTTATGGATCAGACAAATCCTCTTGCTGAACTGACACACAAGAGACGTCTGAATGCACTCGGACCAGGTGGTCTTTCAAGAGACAGAGCAGGGGCTGATGTCCGTGACGTTCATCCGTCACATTACGGCAGAATGTGTCCTATTGAAACTCCTGAAGGTCCGAATATCGGTCTTATAGTTTCTCTCAGTGCATATTCAAAGATCAACAAATACGGTTTTATGGAGACTCCGTACAAGGTTGTTGAAAAAGGGAAGGTTACAGACAAGGTTGACTATCTGACTGCAGATATAGAGGACAAGTACTTCATAGCTCAGGCCAATGCAGAAACCAACGAAGACGGAAGTTTTAAGGGAAATCTTATCCCATGCAGAAACAGAGGAAACTTCCCGTACAAGAGACCAAAGGAAATCCAGTATATGGACGTTTCTCCTAATCAGGTTTTCTCTGTTTCCACAGGTCTTATTCCTTTCCTGGAGCATGATGACGCCAACCGTGCCCTCATGGGATCCAACATGCAGCGTCAGGCGGTTCCTCTGATGGTTGAGGAGGCTCCTCTTGTAGGTACCGGAATGGAACCTCATGCAGCATATGACTCCGGAGTTCTCATTAAGGCTGACAGAGGCGGGGAAGTTATTTATGCTGATGCCGCAAAGGTCGTCGTACGTGCAAACAACGGGGAAGAAGATGAGTATGATCTTCAGAAGTACAAACGTTCAAACCAGGGTACCTGTTTTAACCAGAAACCTGTTGTAACAGAAGGAAAGAAAATCAAGGCCGGTGATGTTATAGCAGACGGTCCTGCAACTGAACACGGACGTCTCGCTCTCGGTAAAAACATTATTGTTGCCTTTATGCCCTGGATGGGATATAACTTTGAGGATGCTATTCTGCTTTCAGAAAAGCTGGTGGCAAACGATGTATTCACATCCATTCATATTGAAAATTTCCAGATTGAAGCAAGGGAAACCAAGCTGGGAACAGAATCCATTACAAGAGATATTCCGAATATTGGTGAAAAGGCTTTCCGTGATCTGGACGAAGAAGGTATTGTCCGTATAGGCGCCTATGTTGAACCGGGAGATATTCTTGTCGGAAAGGTTACACCGAAAGGAGAGCAGGAACTTACTCCTGAATACAAGCTTCTCCACTCAATTTTCGGTGAAAAAGCCAGGGATGTTCGTGATACTTCTCTTAAAGTTCCCAACGGAGTTGAAGGTATCGTAATTGACGTTAAGAAATTTACCAGAGCAAACGGAGATGAGCTTGCTCCCGGGGTTGAAGAGCTGGTAAAAGTATACATAGCAGACAAGAGAAAGATTCAGGTCGGCGATAAGATGTCTGGACGTCACGGAAACAAGGGGGTTATTTCCAGAGTACTTCCTGAGTATGATATGCCCTATCTGCCTGACGGCACACCGGTTGACATTGTACTCAATCCTCTTGGTATTCCGTCCCGAATGAACATCGGTCAGCTTCTGGAAACAGAACTTGGATGGGCTGCAAAGGAACTGGGACTTCAGAATAATACAAGAATTTTCATGGAGACTCCTATTTTTGACGGAGCCCAGGAAGATGATATAAGAGGTCTGCTGAAAGATGCCGGACTTCCGGAGGATTCCAAGACTGTGCTGTATGACGGACGTACAGGAGAGCCATTTGAAGACAAGGTTATGGTGGGATGTGTATATATGCTCAAACTTGCTCACATGGTTGATGACAAGATGCATGCCCGTTCAACCGGTCCTTATTCTCTTGTTACTCAGCAGCCTCTCGGAGGAAAGGCTCAGTTCGGAGGTCAGCGTCTGGGAGAAATGGAAGTATGGGCACTGGAAGCATATGGTGCTGCCTATACTCTGCAGGAACTCCTTACTGTTAAGTCTGATGATATGGCAGGACGTTCAAGAATTTATGAAGCCATAGTAAAAGGAATCAACAGTACATCTCCCGGAATACCGGAATCTTTCAATGTTCTTATTCAGGAACTGAGAGGTCTTGCACTGGATGTTCGTGTTTTCGATAAGAATGAAAAGGAAATAAGTCTTGCAGAATGGAGCGATGATTTTTCAAAGCCCACTAAAGAAAAAATGAAGCTCGATACGCTTCTGAATGATTAAAAGGCGGGGTCTTTATGACCCCGGAGAGCAATAAAATCATTAACTAAGGTTAAAGGGATAAATATGAGAGACTTTAACGATTTCAGCTCAATGCAGATAAAGCTGGCTTCTCCGGATCTTATCAGAGATACATGGTCTCATGGTGAAGTAAAGAAGCCTGAAACAATAAACTACAGAACTCTCAAGCCGGAAAGAGACGGTCTTTTCTGTGAGAAAATTTTCGGTACCACAAAAGAATGGGAGTGTTACTGCGGCAAGTTTAAATCCATCAGGTACAAAGGTGTTGTCTGCGACCGCTGCGGAGTTGAGGTAACACATTATAAAGTCAGACGTGAAAGGGGCGGTCATATTGAACTGGCTACTCCTGTTGCACATATATGGTATTACAGATCAGTTCCTTCAAGAATGGGTCTTCTTCTTGATATTACTGTTACAAATCTTAAGGCGGTTCTTTACTATGAAAAATTTATAGTTCTGGATCCGGGGGAAGCAGAAGAGGAAGACGTTAAGAAGTGTGACGTCCTTGATGAAGAAAGATACTATGAGCTTTATGAAAAATACGGGGATACCTTCCGTGCAGCAATGGGTGCTGCAGCCATAAAGGAACTTCTTGCAGACATTAATCTTGATGAAGAAGCCAGAAACATAAGACATGAAATACTCAGCAAATCAGCCAAAGATGTAAAGATTGACAAGAAGCTCATAAAGCGTCTTGAGCTTCTTGAGTCCTTTAAGGAATCAGGCAATAAGCCTGAATGGATGATTCTTGATGTTATTCCTGTTATTCCTCCTGAACTCAGACCTATGGTTCAGCTGGACGGCGGCCGTTTTGCCACATCTGACCTTAATGATCTTTACCGCCGGGTTATAAACAGAAACAACCGTCTCAGAAGACTCCTTCAGCTCCGTGCTCCTGAAATCATTGTCAGAAACGAAAAGCGCATGCTTCAGGAAGCTGTGGATGCACTCTTTGATAATAACAGAAGAAAGCGTGCAGTTAAAGGAAAAGGCAACAGACCTCTTAAATCCCTCAGTGATATGCTGAAAGGAAAACAGGGAAGATTCCGTCAGAACCTTCTTGGAAAGCGTGTCGACTATTCAGGACGTTCTGTTATTGTTGTCGGTCCTGATCTTAAGCTGCATCAGTGCGGTCTTCCGAAGAAAATGGCAATCGAGCTGTTCAAGCCGTTTATAATGAAACGCCTTGTGGACAAAGATTATGTTCAGAACATCAAATCTGCCAGAAGAATGGTGGAAACAGAAAGAAACGAAGTATGGGAAGTTCTGGAAGAGGTTATCGCAGAACATCCTGTTCTCCTGAACCGTGCTCCTACTCTTCACAGACTCGGAATTCAGGCTTTTGAACCAATACTGGTGGAAGGGAAAGCCATCAGACTTCATCCTCTGGTATGTCACGCTTTCAATGCTGACTTCGACGGTGACCAGATGGCTGTACATGTCCCTCTGTCTCCCAGAGCACAGCTTGAGTGCTGGACTTTGATGCTGTCTACAAACAATATGCTTTCTCCTGCAAACGGGCACCCTGTAGTTTCCCCAAGCCAGGATATTGTTCTCGGTATTTACTATCTTACAACTCTTCTGGAAGGAAGTGCAGGAGAAGGAAAATATTTTGATGATCAGGAAGATGTTCTCCGTCATGTTCAGTACGGATATGTTAAACTGAGAACCATGATTCACTTTCTTAAGGACGGAGAATGGATTGAGACAACTCCGGGAAGACTGATTTTCAACAGTCTGCTTCCGGAAAATTATCCTTTTATTAACAAACCTGTAGGTGACAAGGAGCTTTCCAAAATCATTGCAGATGTTCTGTATGAGCATGGTCCTACAACAGCTGTAAGCATGCTTGACAGCATCAAGGAAAAAGGATATTTCTATGCAACTCAGTTTGGTCCTACAATTTCCATTTCCGATATTATAGTTCCGAAAGAAAAGAAGGAAATTGTTGATGAAAAGAACAAAGAAGTTGAGGACATTGAAAATGAATACCGTAACGGTTTCATTACAAATGAAGAAAGATACAACCGTGTTCTCAATGTATGGAATAAAGCCAACGATACAATAGCAGACAGGATGTTTGACAACCTGAAGCTTTCCCAGGGTGGTCATAATCCTATTTATGCCATGGCAGATTCAGGAGCTCGAGGCAGCAAGCAGCAGATAAAGCAGCTTGCAGGAATGCGCGGTCTTATGGCCAAATCAACCGGTGAAATTATCGAAGTTCCGATCCGTGCAAATTTCAAGGAAGGTCTGACTGTTCTTGAATATTTTATTTCAACAAACGGAGCCCGTAAGGGACTTGCAGATACTGCTCTGAAAACAGCTAATGCCGGATATCTTACAAGACGTCTTGTTGATATTGCTCAGGATGTTGTTGTTACGATGGAAGACTGCGGAACTACTGTGGGCATAGAGCTGAAGGCCATCAAGGACGGTGATAATCTCATTGAATCCCTTGGAAGCCGTGCTCTCGGAAGAACTCTGCTGTATGATCTCATTCATCCTGTAACAGGCGAGCTTATCTGCAGGGCAGATGATGTTATTGATGAAAAGGTTGCAAAAATCATTGATGACCTTAAGATCGATAAAATAGAGATCCGTTCTGTTCTTACATGTGAGGCCAGACATGGTGTCTGTGCAAGATGCTACGGAAGGAATCTTGCCACATCGAGACCTGTGGAAATAGGGGAAGCTGTCGGTACAATTGCAGCTCAGTCCATTGGTCAGCCTGGTACACAGCTTACCATGAGAACTTTCCATATCGGTGGTATTGCAAGCAGCTCTGTTGAGGAAACAGATATTAAATTCGATTATCCTGTTTACATAAATGATATAACATCTAAACGCATCAAAATTGATGACGGTGTTGATGAAGCTGGTAAAAAGAAGACAAAAATCATTGCTGTCCGCCGCGGATACATGATTGTTCAGAGAGTAATCGAAGAAAAGAAGATCAAGGGTGATATTGAATACCTGATTGAGGACGGAGGAAAGGTTTATGCCGGATCCAGAATCGCAAAGACTGATGCAGGGGAAACAACAGCATCTCAGGCAGGTATTCTTAAAATAACCAAAAAAGGATATTATGTCCTCGGAGAGGAAAACTCCATCCCTGTAAACGTAGGAACTGAGATCAGAGTAAAGAATGACAGCTTCTATGACAGAGGAGAGATTCTGATTTCTTCAGACCCGTGGTTCGAACCTATTCTTACAGAAATCAACGGTACTGTTGAGTTCGTCGATATTGAGCTTAACAAGAGTCTCAGAGAGGAAGTTGATCCTCAGTCTAAAAATGTAAAGCGTATCATAGTAGAATATAAAACAGAAAAGCTTCAGCCAAGTATCAATATTAAGGGAGCTAACGGAGAGGTCAGCAAGTATCTTCTCCCGAAGGGGGCTCATCTTACCGTTGAGAACGGAGAAGCCGTATCTGCAGGTACTGTTCTGGCCAAGATCCCCAGAAGTGCTGCAAAGACAAAGGATATTACCGGTGGTCTTCCCCGTGTTGCCGAACTCTTTGAGGCCAGAACACCAAAGGATGCTGCTACTTTAACAGCTATTGATGGTACCGTATCCATAGGAGATACAGTAAAGAACAAGAGAAAGATTACCGTTAAGGGCGAAGACGGAACGGAAAAGGAATACTCTATTCCTGTATCCAAGTTCCTTCGTGTTCAGGACGGTGACTTTATTGCAAAAGGCGACAAGATCGATGATGGTCCTATTGATCCTCATGAAATACTCAGAATCAAGGGACCGAGAGAGCTTGAGAAATTCCTTGTTAATGAAATACAGGCAGTTTACAGGCTCCAGGGGGTTGCAATCAATGATAAGCATATAGAGATCATTGTCCGCCAGATGCTCAGGAAGGTTCATATTACTGAGCAGGGAGACTCTAATTTCGTCATCGAACAGATCGTGGACAAATTCGACTGGATGAAAGAAAATGAAAGAGTTCTTGCTCAGGGTGGAAAGCCTTCAACTTCAACACCTGTCCTTATGGGTATAACAAAAGCAGCTCTTAACACGGAATCTTTTGTTTCGGCAGCTTCATTCCAGGAAACAACCAAGGTTCTTACAGATGCTGCCATAAAGGGTAAAGTTGACCATCTGAGAGGTCTTAAGGAAAATGTTATTATAGGTCACCTGATTCCTGCCGGAACAGGAGTGAGGGCTTATAATACAGTCAGTGTTTATCAGAATGTTCCCGGTGACCTGGAAGCGGTACGTAAGGATGACACCACTGCAGAACCGGGCGATGGACAGCAGACTCAGGAAAAGGCCTCTGCAGAGGCTGCAGCAGACAGAGAACACTAGTTCTCTGTCTGAGAAATTAATTAGTTGACAAAAAAACAGGCGAAAACAGCATACCTGAAAGAAAAGTCTTCTGATGCTGTTCGCAGTATAGAAAAAGAGATTAAAATAAGGATATAAAGCAATGCCTACAATTAATCAGCTGATCCGCAAAGGACGTAATGTTAAGCAGAAAAAATCAAAATCTCCTGCACTTCAGCAGTGCCCGCAGAGAAGAGGAGTATGTACCCGTGTTATGACTTTTACTCCTAAAAAACCTAACTCAGCTCTGAGAAAGGTTGCCAGAGTAAGACTTACAAACGGTATAGAAGTAACAGCATATATTCCTGGTGTAGGCCATAATCTTCAGGAACACTCCGCTGTTATGATCAGAGGAGGAAGAGTAAAGGACCTTCCCGGAGTAAGATATCATATTATCCGTGGTGCTCTTGATACTCTTGGTGTTGAAGACAGAAAGGGCAGCCGTTCCAAATACGGTGCAAAAAGGCCTAAAGCTTAATTAATACTGATATTTAAGAAATAAACGAGGAAATAGAATGCGTAGAAGGAGACCAGCCAAAAGAGATATTCTGCCAGATCCTAAATACGGCAGCAAGTTGGTGACAAAATTTGTCAACTGTATGATGCTTCACGGAAAAAAGGGAGTATCTGAAACAATATTTTATGATGCAATGGGAATTCTTGCTCAGAAGACAAGCAAGGATCCTATAGAAGTTTTCGTGCAGGCTCTTGAAAATGTAAAGCCTTCTGTCGAAGTTAAATCAAGACGTGTTGGCGGTGCAACATATCAGGTTCCTGTTGAAATTCGTCCTGAAAGAAGACAGGCTCTGGGAATTCAGTGGATTATCAAATATTCAAGAGCACGTTCAGAGAAAACCATGTTTGAGAAACTTGCTGCTGAACTTATGGATGCCTATAACAATACAGGTTCATCAATAAAGAAGAAGGAAGATACTCATAAAATGGCAGATTCCAACAAGGCATTTGCACATTTTAAATTCTAAAAGAATGTTCACGGGTCCGGATGCTTTCAGTATCCGGACCTTTGTTTCTCTCCTGAAAAGTCATTCCCTGACGGGAACCGTGTTTTGAATTACCGTAATTCAGTAGTCCTGTATATTTAAATAAAACTTTATTTTGAAGGTACCATATGGCAAGAGAACTGCCTGTTATAAGAACCCGTAATATAGGAATTATGGCACACATAGATGCCGGAAAAACAACTCTGACAGAAAGAATTCTTTTCTATACAGGGAAGACTCATAAACTTGGAGAAGTCCATGACGGGAATGCCGAGATGGACTGGATGGTTCAGGAGAAGGAGAGGGGCATCACAATTACAGCAGCGGCAACTACATGCAGCTGGAAAAATACACGTATTAATATCATTGATACTCCCGGTCATGTTGATTTTACAGTGGAAGTTGAAAGGAGTCTGAGGGTTCTGGATTCTGCCATTGCAGTCTTTGACGGTGTTGCAGGAGTAGAGCCTCAGTCTGAAACTGTATGGAGACAGGCGGACAGATACAACATCCCGAGAATATGTTTTATCAACAAGATGGACAGGGTAGGGGCTGATTTTGACCGCTGTATTTCCATGATCAGAGAGAGACTATATGCAAAACCTCTGCCTGTTCAGTATCCCATAGGTGCAGAAGACAGATTCATGGGAGTGATCGATCTCATTACAATGAAAGCTTTTTTCTGGAAGGATGCTGACGGGAAGGTATTTAATGAAGAGGAAGTCCCTGAAGATCTTAAAGCTTCTGCATTGTCTGCCAGGGAAAAAATGATAGAAGCTCTTGCAGACAATGATGATGATCTGGCTGAAAAATATCTCAACGGGGAGGATCTGACACCGGAGGAAATCAAAGCTGCCATCAGAAGACAGACTGTAGAAACGGTTCTCTTCCCTGTTTTCTGCGGATCTGCTCTGAAAAATAAAGGTGTTCAGGCTGTCCTTGATGCCATTGTTGATTATCTTCCATCTCCAAAGGATGTTAAGCCGGTTGAAGGGACGGATCCTGCAGATCAGGAAAAGACAGTGGTCAGAAATGCCGATGACAGGGAACCTTTCTGTGCACTTGTTTTTAAAGTAATGTCAGATCCATATGTGGGGAAGCTCACATATCTCCGGGTATATTCTGGACATTTTAAGGCAGGTGAATCTGTTTATAATGTAACCATGGGGAAAAAGGAGAGAATCAACCGTTTCCTCAGAATGCATGCAAACGAAAGAGAAGATATAGCCGATATATATACAGGAGATATTGCTGCAGTTGTAGGTCTGAAAAACGCCAGGACCGGAGATACTCTCTGTTCAGAAGATGCTCCTGTTCTTCTTGAAAAGATGGAGTTTCCTGATCCTGTTATTTCTGTGGCTATTGAGCCGAAAACGAAGGCCGATCAGGAAAAACTTGTGGCCACTCTCAGACGTCTTGAAGATGAAGACCCGACTTTCAGATCAAGCATAAATGATGAAACAGGTCAGCTTCTTATTTATGGTATGGGAGAGCTTCATCTGGAGATTATTGTCGACCGTCTTATCAGGGAATTCAGCATACAGGCTAATGTCGGGAAGCCGGTTGTTACATACAAGGAAACTGTTACAGGTTCTGCCTCTGCTTCTCATGCCTACGAAAGGGTGGTTTCAGGAAAGGAACAGTACGGGAATGTTTCTCTTACAGTATCTCCTGCTGAAAAGGGCAGCGGGCTGGTTTTTATCAACAGGGTTTCTTCAGAAGTGCTGCCTGAACTTTTTGCTGCAGCCGCTGAATCCGGTATTCGTGATTCCATGGAATCAGGTGTTCTGGCCGGTTATAAGATGGACGATATACAGGCTGAACTTACTGGGGCAGAGTTTGATGAAAGCCGTTCTGTGGATGTAGCCTATCGTATTGCTGCAAACATAGCCTTCCGTGAGGCTGTTGAAAAAGCAGGACCTGCTCTTGTTGAACCGGTGATGAAACTGGAGGTCGTTGTACCTGATGATTATGTGGGAGATGTAATAAACGATCTTAACAGCCGCAGAGGCCGGATAGAAAATATAGGAATGCTTGGTGAACTGAAGGTTGTTGATGCCTTTGTTCCTCTGGCAGAAGTTTTCGGATATGCAACAAATCTGAGATCGGTTACACAGGGCCGGGCAACACATACTCTGCAGTTCTCTCATTATGAAAACGTTCCTGCAGGCATTACAGAGAATCTTGTAGCCAGAATCAGAGGGCTTGTGTCCTATTAATAGACTGATTATGTCGTTTAATAAATTAATTTTTGACTCTAAAAGGAAAAATTGATTAATTACTTGACAGAATATGCATATTTTTTTTTATTTCAAAAACTGCCGCCTTATTTTAGCAGTTTGCAGTAATAATACAAATTATTTAATCTGTAAAAATAAATGGCAGCTGCTGACTTATCAGTATGCTGCATGAGTTTCTTTTTTAACAGGAACCAGGGAAATTTATAAAGGAGTATCAAAATGGCTAAAGAGAAATTTGAAAGAACCAAGCCACATGTAAATGTTGGTACAATCGGCCACATTGACCATGGTAAAACAACCTTGACTTCTGCTCTTACCAAATGCTTTCATCTCGCATATGGTACAGGTAAAGCAGTTAATTTCGACCAGATCGACAATGCCCCGGAAGAAAAGGCAAGAGGAATAACGATTGCAACTTCTCATCAGGAGTATGAAACACCAAACAGACACTATGCACATGTTGACTGTCCTGGTCATGCTGACTATGTAAAGAACATGATTACAGGTGCTGCACAGATGGATGCTGCTATTCTTGTTGTAGCTGCAACAGACGGTGCAATGCCTCAGACAAAAGAACACGTTCTTCTTGCACATCAGGTTAACGTTCCTTACATAATTGTATTCCTTAACAAGGTAGACATGCTTGATCCTGCAGACAGAGCAGAGATGGTTGAGCTTGTAGAAATGGAAATCCGTGAACTTCTTTCCAAGAATGACTTCCCGGGAGATGATGTTCCTGTTGTTCAGGGATCTGCCCTTAAGGCTCTTGAAGCTGCAGACAAAGGAGATACAGAAGACGAATGGTTTAAATCCGTTCTGAAACTCGGAGAAGCTCTTGATACATATGTACCTGAGCCTCAGAGAGACCGTGACAAGCCTTTCCTTATGCCTATTGAGGATATTTTCTCAATTCAGGGACGTGGTACAGTTGTTACAGGGCGAATTGAACGTGGTACTGTTCATGTTGGTGATGAAGTCGCAATTATCGGATTCAAAGAAACTCAGAAGACTGTATGTACCGGTGTTGAAATGTTCAGAAAGCTTCTGGACGAAGGTATTGCAGGAGATAATGTAGGATGTCTGCTTCGTGGAACAGCAAAGGAAGATGTAGAACGTGGACAGGTTCTTGCTAAACCCGGTTCTATTACTCCTCATACAAAGTTCGAAGGACATGTTTATATTCTGAAGAAAGAAGAAGGCGGACGTCATACTCCTTTCCAGAATAACTACAGACCACAGTTTTATTTCAGAACAACTGACGTTACCGGAACAATTCATCTCGGTGAAGGTGTTGAAATGGTAATGCCTGGTGATAATGTTGATATTACTGTTGAACTTATTACTCCGGTTGCTATGGAAGAAGAGCTTCGTTTTGCTATCCGTGAGGGTGGAAGAACAGTTGGAGCCGGTGTAGTAGTTAAGGTTATAGAGTAAAAAGAAAATTAATAGAAATTTTCTCGACAAACTCAGGTCATCCTGAAAAGATGACCTGAGTTTATACTAATTTGTACAGGAAAGGAAAAAAACAGTGTCAAAGATAACAGGACAACGGATACGGGTAAAATTGAGATCCTTTGATGCAAAGCTTCTGGATCAGTCAACTGAGAAAATAGTAGCAACAACCAACAGGAGTGGAGCAAAGATTGCAGGGCCTGTTCCTTTACCAACTAAGGTTGAAAAATTTTGTGTATTGAGATCTCCTCATGTCAATAAGAAATCCAGAGAACAGTTTGAAATACGTACTCACAAACGCTTAATTGATATAATTGATCCAAATTCAAATACTGTAGACGCTCTGATGAAGCTTGAACTCCCTGCCGGCGTTTCAGTAGATATAAAATCTTGACGGTTGTTAATAAACTGGTTTTTTGAAAAATAGCTACGAATGTAGTAGATATATACTATTGCTATGAATGGGTTATGGTGATGAAGAAAGCACTTATTGGAAAAAAGATAGGGATGACACAGGTTGCAGAGGCAAATGGAAATATTGTTCCTGTAACAGTCTGTGAACTTGGTCCCTGTGTTGTTGTTCAGAAAAAGACAGTTGAAAACGATGGATATAATGCATTAAAGCTTGGATACCAGGATGTTAAGGAAAGTCACCTTTCTTCACCTGTAGCTAAGGACCTTAAAAAGAAAAATCTCCCTATGAAAAGGGTTTTTCGTGAAGTTCAGGTTTTTGATGATGGTCTTGATGTAGGAAGTGTTGTTGACTGCACAATTTTTGCAGAAAATGATACAGTTGATGTTTGCGGTATATCAAAAGGTAAAGGATATGCCGGTGTAATTAAAAGACATGGTTTTGGTGGTGGACGTAAAACACACGGTTCTCATTTCCACAGAGCTCCAGGTTCAGTTGGTGCATGCGCTTATCCCGGTGAAGTATGGAAAGGAAAAAGACTTCCTGGACACATGGGAACAGCCAGGGTAACTGTAAAAAATCTCAAGGTTGTTAAGATTCTTCAGGATAAGAACCTTGTTCTGATTTCAGGGGCTGTTCCTGGAAGAAGAAATTCCATCATTACTATTCGGGAAAAATAGTCATCAGCAGGTAAGAGAAATGAAGGTAGATAAATATTCTATTGATGGAAAAGTAGTTGGGCAGGTTGAACTTGCAGATGAAGTTTTTGATGCAAAAGTTAATGATGTTCTTGTTTATGAATACATTAAGGCAGCAAACGCAAATCTTCGTCAGGGCACTCATAAGACAAAGGAAAGAAGTGATGTAAGCGGTGGCGGAGTAAAGCCGTGGAAGCAGAAAGGTACAGGCCGTGCCCGTTCCGGATCTTCCCGTTCTCCTATCTGGGTTGGCGGAGGAACGGTATTCGGTCCGAGACCGAGAGACTACAGCATCTCCATGCCCAGGAAAATGAAACAGGCTGCTTATCGTTCAATATTCACAATAAAAGCTCAGGAAGGAGCAATTAAGGTTGTTGAGGATTTTGAAACAACCGGAAAAACAAAAGAGGCTGCAGCAGTAGGAAAGGCACTTGATGTAAAGAAAGGAGTTCTTATTACTGGTTCTGAAAATTCACTTCTTAAGCGTGCTTTCAGAAATATTCCATGGTTTCTTCATAATAATGTTCAGAGATTATCAGGAAGAGACTTATTTTATTCCAAAAATGTGATAATTACAGAAAGTGCAGTTCAGATTCTTAATGAAAAATATTCAAAGGTGGCACAGTAAATGAATTATAATGATGTTATAATCCGTCCGATTATCTCTGAAAAATCCACCGGTTTTATGGAAGCGAACAAGTATGTATTTGAAGTACCGATGAGGGCTAATAAAATAATGATAAAACAGGCTGTAAAATCAGCATTCGGGGTGCAGCCTGAAAGTGTAAATATCATTGTTGTCCGTGGTAAACTTCGCAGACTCAGATACAGATTCGGAAAATCTGCAGCCTGGAAAAAAGCTGTCGTCACTCTTAAAGCTGGCGATAAAATTGAAATTTTCGAGTCTTAGAGATAATAATATTTTAGATGCGGTAGAAAAAGGGTTTAAATATGGGAATCAAAAAATACAGACCAATTACACCGACCACACGATATAAGACTGTTCTCGATTTTTCTGAGATAACAGCTTCAAAACCATATAAGCCTCTTACTCATGGTAAAACAGAACTTGCTGGTCGTGGTTACAAAGGACAGGTTTCTGTCAGAAGAAGAGGCGGTGGACATAAGAGACGTTACCGTGTGATAGATTTTAAGAGAGATAAATTCAATATAGAGGCAAGAGTAGTTTCTGTAGAGTATGATCCTAACAGAACTTCTAATATCGCTCTTCTTAGTTATCTTGATGGAGAAAAAAGATATATAATAGCACCTGCTGACATAAAAGTTGGTGACACAATTATCAGCGGTGAGAATGTTGACATTAAAGCAGGAAACAGTCTTCCAATAAAAAATATTCCTGTAGGAACAGAAATATATAATATTGAGCTTAACAAAGGCAAAGGAGGACAGCTGGTAAGATCCGCAGGTGTTACTGCAGTTCTGGCAGCAAAAGAAGGAAACTATGGTCTTGTAAAGCTTCCTTCAGGTGAAATCCGTAGGATTTTTGCTGAATGTTATGCAACAATAGGAACTGTTGGAAATAAGGAACACTCCAATATTTCCCTTGGAAAAGCAGGACGTACAAGATGGCTTAAAAGACGTCCGAAGGTTCGTGGTGTTGTTATGAACCCTGTTGACCATCCTATGGGTGGTGGTGAAGGAAAGACTTCAGGAGGACGCCATCCTGTTTCTCCTACCGGTCAGCCTACAAAGGGTTATAAAACCAGGAAGAAGACTAAATACAGCGATAAATTAATCGTGAAGAGAAGGAAGTAATTATATGGCACGGTCTATAAAAAAAGGTCCATTTGTTGATACAAAGCTCTTCAAAAATATTGAAGAGATGAATGCAAATAATCAGAAAAAAAGTATTAAAACCTGGTCACGCAGATCTACAATTTTTCCTGAAATGATCGGTCATACAATTATGGTTCATAACGGAAAAACATTTATCCCTGTTTATGTGACAGAACAGATTGTAGGACATAAGCTTGGCGAATTTGCTCCTACAAGAACATACAGAGGTCACAGCAACAAGGATGACAAAACAGCTAAGAGGACTAAATAATGGAATCAAAGGCACTTTCAAAAACAAACAGAGTATCAGCTCAGAAGGCTCGTCTTGTTGCAGATGAAATCCGTGGTATTTCATTACCTGAGGCTGTTGATACTTTAAAAGCAATGCCTCAGAAATCAGCAGGATTAATTCTTAAAACTTTAACATCTGCAGGTGCAAATGCTAAATATAAGAATCCTTCCATTATCGAAAAGGATCTCTATGTTAAAAAGATAGCAATAGATGAAGGTCCTACTCTTAAACGTTTCCAGGCTAGAGCAAGAGGACGTGCTGGCAGAGTTCGTAAAAGAACAAGCAATATTTTTATTGTTTTATCTGATGAAAATTAATTAGAGAAGGGACTATAGATGGGGCAGAAAGTTAATCCTACAGGAATCAGAGTTGGCATTACCCGTACATGGGACTCTATCTGGTATGAAGATAAGAAGTCATATGCCAAAAATGTTCATGAAGATCTTAAAATCAAAAAGTATATCAGTGCAAATAAAAAGAATGCAGGAATCGGTCAGGTAGTTATTGAACGTTTTCCTGATCGTATAAATGTAAACATTCATGCATCACGTCCTGGTGTTCTTATCGGAAAGAAAGGTGCTGATATTGAAAAGCTTAAAGGAGAACTTCAGGGGATAGCAACAAAGGATGTTTATATCAATATTGTTGAGGTTAAGAAACCTGAAAAAACCTCTAAATTAATTGCAGAGCAGATTGCAAATCAGATCGAAGGCCGTTTCCCTTATCGCAGATCTGTAAAGCAGGCTATTACTAATGCACTTAGAAGTGGTTCTTTAGGAATAAAAATTGTGGTTTCCGGTCGTTTAAATAATGCTGAAATGGCCAGAACTGAAGTATATAAGGAAGGACGTATTCCTCTTCATACTTTAAGAGCAGATATTGATTATGGTTTTGCTGAGGCTCTTACAACATTTGGTTTGATAGGAGTTAAAGTTTGGGTTTATAATGGAAACATTTTATCTAATGCTCAGGAAAACGAAGAAGACAAATATACTGTCAAAAGAAAAACCAAGTAGTCTTGTACAGGTAAGGTAATTGCTATGTTAATGCCAAAAAGGGTAAAACACAGAAAGGTTCAGAGAGGCCGTATGATTGGGATTGCAGGAAGGGGAACTGATGTTTCCTTTGGTGATTTCGGTCTCAAAGCAACTGAAAGTGGAAAAATTTCATCTCGTCAGATAGAAGCAGCTCGTATTGCTATAACAAGAAAAGTTAAAAGAGGCGGAAAACTTTGGATCCGTATATTCCCTGATTTTCCTGTAACAAAGAAGCCGGCTGAAACAAGAATGGGAAAAGGTAAAGGGGATCCGGAATTATATGTAGCTCGTGTTAAACCTGGAAGAGTTATGTTTGAAATTGCCGGTGTTGATGAAGCTCTGGCAAGAGAGGCTTTTTTAAGTGCATCTCACAAGCTTCCGCTCAAAACCAAGTTTATCGTTTGTGAAAAATAGTCAGTTGAGGAAGCAGAATGAAAGGGAAAATTGAAGAACTTACTTCCGAAGAGCTTAATAAGAGTCTTTTGGAAACAAAGATTGCTTTAAGAAAAGAAAGATTTAAAGCCGTTACAAGCAAGGTTGAAAATCCTAAAAAAATTAAAGAGTTAAAAAAACATGCTGCAAGAATATTGACGGTTCAGCGTCAGTATGAACTTGGTATCAGAAGCAGATAGTTTTAACATATACTCAGGAAAAGTAACATGAATTCTAATAGAAAACAGTTAACGGGCAAAGTAGTCAGCAATAAAATGGATAAAACCATTGTTGTAGAAATTGAAGAACTGGTTATGCATCCATTGTACAAGAAATCTGTTCATCGTACAAAAAAGGTAAAAGGGCATGACGAGAGAAATGAGTGCTCTGTGGGTGATATTGTACGTATGATAGAAACAAAACCTCTGTCAAAGGAAAAACACTACAGACTTGCTGAGATTATTGAGAAAGTGAAATAGGGGTTTAGCGATGATACAGGTCGAAACTATACTTGATGTAGCCGATAATACCGGAGTAAAAAAGGTTCAGTGTATAAAAATTCTTGGCGGATCCAAGAGAAGATATGCAACGGTCGGGGATATAATCGTATGTGCCGTACAGGATTCCCTTCCTGCTTACGGTCTTAAAGATTCTACCGGGAAAAAGGTTCATTCCAAATCTGTTTTAAAAGCAGTTATTGTAAGAACAAAAAATGCAGTCAGAAGAAAAGACGGAACTTATATTCGTTTTGATGATAATGCAGTAGCTATCATTGATGCAAAGGGAGAGCCTAAAGGATCACGTATTTTCGGGCCTGTTGCCCGTGAGCTTCGTGATAAAAACTTTATGAAAATTGTTTCACTGGCTCCTGAAGTATTATAGAGTGGTAAGGATAATGAAAACAAAAATTAAAGTAAACGACAATGTCGTTGTTATCAGCGGAGCTGAGCGTGGAAGAAAGGGAAAAGTCCTTCACTTGGATGCCAAAGGCGGTCGTGTTATAGTAGAAGGAATAAATAAAAGGACTAAATTTATGCGTCCGAATCAGGAAAATCCAAGCGGACATGCTGTTACAAGGGAGTTCCCGATTAATTTATCCAATGTAATGTATTTTTGTGATAAATGTAATAAAGGTGTTAAAATTAAAAGTTCAATTGCCGCTGATAAAGCAAAGAGCAGGGTTTGCCTGAAATGCGGCAAGAGCCTTGATTAAGCAGGAAGAAAGAGATGGCAGCACGATTAAGAGAACAATATAACAATGTAATTAAAAATAAGCTTAAAGCAGATCTGAACTGTTCAACAATAATGCAGGTTCCAAAGCTTGAGAAAATAGTTCTTAATGTTGGAATGGGAGACGGTCATGCTAATACTGCTGCTCTCAGTGCAGCAGTTGATGAACTGTCTCTGATTGCAGGTCAGAAGGCTGTTAAAACTGTAGCCAGAAAAGCTATCGCCAACTTTAAGATTCGTGAAGGATATGATGTAGGATGCAGAGTTACCCTTCGTGGCGACAGAATGTATGAATTCCTTGACAGACTGATTAATTTTTCTCTTCCTCGTGTAAGGGACTTTAAGGGAATTTCTAGAAAATCTTTTGACAATTTCGGCAATTATAATTTTTCAGTAATGGAACAGATTATTTTCCCTGAAATAGATTTTGACAAAGTTGACAAGATACATGGTATCAACATCACTATTGTTACTTCAGCAAAAACAAAAGAAGAAGCTTTTGCTCTGCTGAAAGAATTTAATATGCCTTTCAGGGAACAGTAGGAGATATATTGTGGCAAAGACAAGTATGATAGCCAAGCAGCAGAGACCTGGGAAATTTGGTGTTCGTGAATATAATCGTTGTCAGATCTGTGGGCGTCCAAGAGCCTATATGAGAAGATTTGATATGTGCAGATTATGTTTTAGAAAGCTTGCCAGTGAAGGTCAGCTTCCAGGCGTTACAAAATCATCATGGTAATAATTAGAGAATTTATAAGCGGAGCAATAGGAAGATGAGTGCTGTTACAGATCCGATATCAGATATGTTGACCAGAATTAGAAATGCTATACAGGCCGGTCAGTTAAAAGTAGATATACCTTCTTCAAAACTGAAGGTTTCTATAACAAAGATTTTGAAAGATGAAGGCTTTATAAAGAATTTTAAAATTATAGAGTCTCCTAATAAGCAGAAGACGCTCAGAGTTTATCTTAAATATCCTTCTGCAACTGAATCTTCTATTCTCAGTCTTGAAAGAATAAGCAAGCCGGGAAGAAGAGTTTATGTTAAGGCAGAAGATCTGAAGCCTGTTCTTAACAATATTGGAATTTGGATACTGTCTACATCCAAAGGCGTTGTAACTAACAAAGTTGCAAAGAAGCTGAATGTAGGTGGCGAAATAATCTGCGAAATATCGTAAAAATACTAAGACAGAAGTGAGTAATCATGTCAAGAATAGGAAATAAGCCAATTATTGTTCCGGATAATGTCCAGGTCAGCATTTCCGGGAATGTAATCTCTGCAAAAGGACCGTTAGGCGAAGATCGTGTTGAATTTCTCGATTGTGTTGAAGTGGTCAAAGAAGGAAATGCAGTTTTAGTAAAACCAAAATTTGCTGATAAAAATACTGTTGCATGTCAGGGCCTTTTCCGCTCCTTGATTAATAATATGGTTTTAGGAGCAACACAGGGATTTGAAAAGGATTTAGAGATCATCGGTGTTGGTTATCGTGCTACTCAGCAGGGAAAAGATATTTTATTCCAGCTGGGATATTCTCATAATATTACATTTGAAGCCCCGGAAGGAATTACTCTTCAGGTACTTGAACCGACAAAGATAAAGGTTAAAGGTGTTAACAAGCATCTTGTTGGTCAGACTGCTGCAAATATCAGAGAGCTTAGAGCACCTGAACCATATAAGGGAAAGGGTATTCGTTATAAGGACGAAAATGTAAGGAAAAAAGCTGGAAAGACAGGTAAGTAGAAATGGATAGAAATACAGCCAGAAAGAATACTCTTCTCAGAAGGAAATTTCGTATTAAAAATAAAATCCGTGCACAGAAAGGTCATCTCAGACTTTGTATTTCCAAGAGCAATACAAGTTTTTATGCTCAGCTGATAGATGATGAAACAGGAAAGACTCTTCTTGGAATTTCTACATTATCCGAGAGTTTTAAAGATCTTAAAAGCAAAAAAAATATAGAAGCTGCAAAAGCACTTGGGAAACTTTTTGCTGAAAAAGCTCTTTCTCTTGGCTTAAAGAAGGTTGTTTTTGACAGAAACGGGAATCTTTATCATGGCAAGATTAAAGCTTTTGCAGATTCTGCCAGAGAAAGTGGTATGGAGTTTTAAGGGAGAGGCTTTATGAAAATAGTCAGAAAAAGAATCAATCCTGAAGGAATTGAATTAACAGAAAAGATAGTAACAATAAATCGTGTTGCTAAAGTTGTAAAAGGCGGACGGAGATTTTCTTTTAATGCATTAGCTGTTGTAGGTGACGGAGCCGGACATGTAGGTGTTGGTTTTGGAAAAGCCAATGAAGTTCCGGAATGTATTGATAAAAGCAAGGAAGATGCAAAGAAACATCTTTATAAGGTATATCTCAGAAAAACTACAATTCCACATGAAGTAATCGGAAGGTATAAATCTGCATATGTTATGCTTAAACCCGCTGCTCCAGGTACCGGAATTATTGCCGGTGCATCAGTAAGAGCAGTTCTGGAAAGAGCAGGCATTTCTGATGTACTGACAAAGGCTCACGGATCAAGAAATCCGATAAATCTCGTACAGGCCACTATAGATGGTCTTAAACAGCTCCGTAATCTTGAAGAAGCTTCAAGAATTCGTGATATTACTGTTGGCAAGCTCTGGGAATAAAGGTAAAGCTATGGCAAAGATACTGGTAAAACAGACAGGTAGTACTATAACAGAAAATCCAAATCAGAAGGCTAACCTTTGGGCTCTTGGTCTTAGAAGAATAGGAAGTGTCCGTGAACACGAAGATACACCGGTTGTTCGTGGTATGATAAGAAGAGTTCAGCATCTTGTTGAAGTTACTGAAGTTAAATAAATAGTGAGTGTTTAAAGATGGAACTGTATCAGTTGAAAAAACCTGCATCTATAAAAAGCAGAAAACGTGTAGGTCGTGGTGACAGCAGCGGACACGGAAAGACTTCCGGAAGAGGTCAGAACGGAGCTGGTGCCCGTTCTGGCACAAAATTCCGTCCTGGTTTTGAGGGCGGACAGATGCCACTTGCCAGAAGAATCCCTAAACGCGGATTCAATAATATTTTCAAAAATGAATATCAGATAGTAAATCTTTCACAGATTGAGAAGTTAAATGCAGATACTGTTGATGCGGCACTTCTTGAAAAATCTGGTTTAATTGATGACCAGAACAAGCTTATAAAAATTCTTGCATCTGGTGATTTAACCAGAGCTGTAAAGATATTTGCCGATGCTTTTTCAGCTCCTGCAAAGGAAAAAATAGAAAAAGCAGGCGGAAGTGCAGAGATCAGAGCATTATCATCAGCAAAAGCTGAATAAGATTTGTATAAAAGAATAGTTTTATAAAGGTTTCAGTAATGGCAAATGTTGTTACCAACATCTTCAGAATTCCTGACTTACGTAAAAGGATTCTTTTTACTATAGCTGTTCTTGTTGTTTACAGGATTGGGGCTCATATTCCTATTCCGGGTATAAATGTTGAAGCACTGAAAACTTATTTTGTTGAAGCACAGTCCTCAGGTTTTATGGATTTCTTTGACCTGTTTTCAGGCGGGGCTTTAAAACGTTTTACCGTTTTTGCACTTGGTATAATGCCTTATATTTCTTCATCAATTATTATAGATCTTTTAAAGATTGTTTTTCCATATCTGGAAAGTCTTTCAAAGGAGGGGCCTGAAGGACAGAAAAAACTTAACCAGTATATTAAATACGGGACAGTAATTCTCTGTGCTATTCAGGCTTTTGCTCTTACTTCCTGGATGCAGTCCATGAAGACTCAGGGAGGGCTTTCTGTTGTTCCTGATGGTGCAGGTATAGCTTTTGTTTTAATGTCAGTTGTATCTATAACAACCGGGACAATGATACTTATGTGGCTTGGTGAAAGAATAACAGAAAAGGGGATCGGAAACGGTATTTCCATGATTATCATGGCAGGTATCGTTGTAAGAGCTCCTCAGGCTGTCGCTCAGACTCTTAAAAAGATAGGTGATACCGGAGAACCGATTGTCGGTATTATTCTTGCAGGTTTATTTATTTTAGTAATTGCAGCATCAATTTTGTTGACATTGGGAGCAAGAAAGATTCCATTGCAATATGGCAAAAGAATGGCGGCTGGAGGTATAGCTCAGCAGACAAGTTCTTACCTTCCTTTGAGGGTAAATGCTGCAGGAGTTATTCCTATTATTTTTGCCTCGGCTCTTTTAATGTTTCCGTCACAGATAATAGGCATGCTTGGTGGAGGACAGTATGAAATTCTCAATAAATTTCAGTACTGGCTTTCACCTGGACAGACACCTTATGTGGTAATCTATGCCGGATTAATTATTTTCTTCTGTTATTTTTATACAGCTATCCGTTTTAACCCGAATGATATAGCTGAAAATCTGAAGAAATACGGTGGTTTTATACCTGGTATAAGGCCTGGACAGAACACAGCAGAATATATTATGTATGTTCTTAACAGAATTACATTATTTGGCTCTATATTCCTTGCTGTGATTGCTATAGTTCCGGACTTTATTCTGAAGATATGGCCTGAACAGGTTGATCCTGAAATGGCATATCTTTTTGGAGGAACTTCACTGCTGATTATCGTAGGTGTTACTCTGGATACACTTAAGCAGATTGAATCTCAGCTTCTGATGCGGCACTATGATGGTTTTACCAGTAAAAGGATTCAGGGGCGCAGATAGTAATATTTGGAGTTGAACTGTTTAAATGGCAAAAGAGGAACCAATTGAGGTTGAGGGAACAGTTGTTGAACCTCTTCCCAACGCGATGTTTAGAGTAAAGCTGGAAAACGGACATATAGTACTTGCGCATATTTCCGGGAAAATGCGTATGCATTATATCCGAATTTTATCCGGTGATAAAGTTACGGTTGAGCTGTCTCCTTACGATCTTAACCGTGGACGGATTGTTTACAGATCTAAGTGATCTGTATGAATGAAAACTGACTCCTGTGTTTTGCCTGGGTCAGAATTTTGAGGTATACGAAGAATGAAGGTTCGAGTTTCAGTTAAGAAGATTTGCAGTGAATGCAAAATAATAAAGCGTCACGGGGTATTGCGTGTTATCTGCTCAAATCCCAGACATAAACAGAGACAGAAAATCAGAACATTAAAAAAACACTAGGGTGAAGAGGAATTATGGCACGTATTTCAGGTGTTGATTTACCTAATAACAAAAAGATAGAAGTTGCTCTGACATATATTTATGGAATTGGTCCGACAACCTCAAAAAAAGTAGTAGCCGATTCTAAGGTTGATCCTGAGAAAAGAGTAAAAGATCTTACTGATGATGAAGTTAATGAACTGAGAAAGATTATCGACAGCACATTAAAGGTTGAAGGTGATCTGAGAAGTGAAATTAATCTTAATATTAAAAGACTGATGGATAACGGTTGTTACCGCGGTATAAGGCATAGAAGAGGCCTGCCTGTCAGAGGACAGAACACCAAGAATAATGCCCGTACAAGAAAGGGTAACAGACATATTGCTGCTGGAAAGAAAAAGAAATAGGAGCTATCAGCTGTGAAACAGAAAAGAGTTCATAAGAAAGATAAAAAGAATGTTCCAATAGGAAAGGCTTTTATCAGAGCTACATATAATAATACAATCATCAGCCTGACAGACATGCAGGGAAATGTTGTATCATGGGCAACTGCAGGCGGTGAAGGTTTTAAGGGATCAAGAAAATCTACCCCCTTTGCAGCTCAGATGGCAGCAAAGACTGCAGCAACAAAGGCAATTGATGTAGCAGGACTTAAGAGTGTTGAAGTTTATGTAAAAGGACCTGGTATTGGCCGCGAAGCTGCTATCAGATCTTTATTCCAGTCAGGAATAAATGTTACAAAAATTAAAGACGTTACCCCGGTTCCACATAATGGATGTCGCCCGAAAAAACGCAGAAGAGTTTGATGGAGCAATAGAAAATGGCAAGATATACCGGACCAGTATGTAAATTATGCAGAAGAGAAATGCAGCCTCTTATGTTAAAAGGTCAGCGTTGTTTAACAGATAAATGTCCGCTTAAAGGTGATAAAAAATACCCTCCAGGACCTCCTAAAAAGAGACGTGCAAAAATGTCTGACTATGCTGTCATGCTTCGTGAAAAACAGAAAATTAAACGCAGTTACGGACTTCTTGAAAAGCAGTTTGTAAAGACTTTTGATGAAGCTAACAGAATGAAAGGTGTTACAGGTGCTAACATGCTTTCTCTTCTTGAGAGAAGACTTGAGAATGTTATTTACCGTATGGGATTCGCAACATCCCGCAGCCAGGCAAGACAGATTGTTAATCACGGACATGTTTCTGTAAATGACAGAGCCGTTGATATTCCTTCTTTCCTTGTAAAAGATGGTATGACAGTGGCAATCAGAGAAGATTTTAAGTCCAACCCTCTTCTTGAAGATGCAATTAAACTTTCAAAAGCAACAGATTCAGTTCCTGAGTGGGTTGAAGTTGATTTTGAAAACAAGACAGGAAAAATTGTAAGACTGCCGTTGAGATCAGATGTTTCTTCTGAATTCAATGAACAGCTTGTTGTTGAATTATACTCAAAATAGTTTTGTTTCTGTTTGTTTCTTTTGGGGCTGTAAAGCCTTTGCAGCCCCTTCTTTAACAGAAATTCAGATTATTCAAGGTTTTCGTTTTATTTTTGACGGAGGTAAGAATGGCCCCAAAATCCCTTTTGAAGGGCTTTAAACGACCTGGAAAAATTGAATTTGAGCATGACGAACTGAATCCTTTCTATGGAAGATTTATAGCAGAACCTTTTGAAAAGGGTTATGGTCTTACTATAGGAAACTCTCTCAGACGTGTGCTTTTATCTTCAATTGAAGGTGCTGCAATAACTGCTATAAAAATAGAAGGTGTTCAGCATGAATTCTCAACAATTGAAGGCGTATATGAAGATGTAACAAAAATTATCCTGAATCTTAAAAAACTTTGCTTTAAGTATGAAGGAGAGTATCCTAAAGTACTTCATATAGTAAAGAATGGTCCGGGAACATTGACAGGTGCAGATTTTGACCTTGATTCTGATGTTGAAGTAATGAATAAGGATCTTGTTATCTGTAATCTTAATGCATCTGCTGCCATAGATATGGAAGTACAGGTTGAGCAGGGCAGAGGATATATTCCTGCTGAAATGAATAAGAGCAACACTGAAACGATTGGTGTTATTCCTATTGATGCAATTTTTTCACCTGTTAAGAAAGTAAATGTTAAGATAGAAAATACCAGAGTCGGTCAGAGGACTGACTATGATAAACTGATTCTTGATATTTGGACAGACGGTTCCATTGCACCTGATGATGCTCTGGCCCATGCTGCAAAGATTATTAAGGATCATATGACTATCTTCATTAACTTTGAAGAAAAGCCGGAGGAAGTTGCTGCTGCAGTAGAACCTCCAGTTGATCCTGTTCTTGATAAGTCTATAGATGAAATGGATTTTTCTGTTCGTACATATAACACTCTTAGAACGCTGGATGTGTCTATTGTAAAACAGTTGATTAATAAAACTGAAGATGAGCTGAAAAAATCAAAACATTACAGTGAAGCAGTACTTAAGGAGATCAAGGCTACACTGGAGAAATTAGGTTATTCCCTGGGTATAAAAGACTAAAAGAGGTTTTAAACTATGAGAAATAGAAACAGTGTTAAGCAGCTTGGTAAAACATCCAGCCACAGATCTGCAATGTTTGATAATATGGTTACTTCTTTGTTTGAACATGAAAGGATTGTAACTACAAAACAGAAAGGAAAAGTATTAAAACAGATTTCTGAACGGATGATTACACGTGCAAAAAGAAATCTTGCTCTTCCTGCTGAAGCTGAAATGGCTAAGCTTCACAATAAAAGAGAGATTATGCGTTCAATAAAGAATCTTGATGTAGTTAAAAAGCTTTTTGATGAGCTTGCACCAAGATTTAAAGACAGAAAGGGCGGTTATACAAGAATGTATCTTCTTGATACAAGAGCCGGAGACAATGCAGAAATGGCAATTGTTGAGCTTCTTGACAGACCTGCTCCTGCAGGACAGAAGAAAGCTGACAAAAAAGCTGATAAGTAATCTGGAGAACAGTTATTTATAAAAAAGCCTGCTTTTAAGCAGGCTTTTTTATTTTACAGTATGCCTGTTTTGTTTAAAATAAAAAGGCTGTCAGTAAATGACAGCCTTTTTATTTGGTTTGTTTTTTGTTTATTTTACTACAATGTTTACAAGTTTTCCGGGAACGGAAATGATTTTAACGATGTCCTTTCCTTCCGTCATGTCCCTGATCTTTTCATTGGACAGAGCAAGTTTTTCCATATCTGCTTTTGTGATGTCTGCCGGAACATTTACTTTTGCCCTGATCTTTCCGTTGACCTGAAAAACAATTTCGGCTTCATCTCGTCTGCTGAGATCTTCATCAAATTCAGGCCATGGAACGGTTCCAAGGGATTCCTTGTGTCCAAGGATTTCCCAAAGCTCCTCGGCGATATGGGGAACAAAGGGGAACAGCAGAGGTATGAACTTGCTGAAAATTTCGGAAAGCACGGAAGTTCCGTCAGGCGTATTCCAGTCTTCTTCCGGAACCTGATTGATAGTGTTCATAAGTTCCATCATTCTGGCGATAGCTGTATTATACTGCATTCTGTCTTCTATGTCGGATGATACGATTTTTACTGTCCGGTGAAGCTCAGTGCGGATTTTCTTCATTTTATCGGATACATCAGCTGTTATGCAGTCAGCTGAATACAGACCTGAATATTTGTTGACGAAACGCCAGATTCTGGTGAGGAATCTGTAGCTTCCTTCAACTCCCTTGTCAGACCAGTCAAGATCCTTTGCCGGAGGCGCTGCGAAAAGGATGAAAAGACGGACAGTATCTGCACCGTATTTTGCAATGATTTCATCCGGATCCACAATGTTTCCTACGGATTTGCTCATTTTGCTGCCGTCTTTGAGAACCATTCCCTGTGTGAGCAATTTTGTAAAAGGTTCACTGTCACGGAGGAGCCCCAGATCCTTCAGTGCCATGGAGAAGAATCTGGCATAGAGAAGATGAAGGACTGCATGTTCTATTCCTCCTATGTACTGGTCAACAGGCATCCAGTAGTCGGCCTGAGTTTTGTCTATCATGTCCTTTGTTTCAGGAGATGTATATTTTGCATAGTACCAGGATGAATCCACAAATGTATCCATTGTGTCCGTTTCACGTTTTGCAGGAGCACCGCATTTCGGACATTTTACATTAAGAAATTCCGGCATGGAACCAAGGGGGGATCTGGAGTCTCCGTTAAATTCAACATCAGAAGGAAGAATTACAGGCAGATCCTTTTCCGGTACAGGTACATCGCCGCAGTGGTCGCAGTGGATCATTGGTATCGGACAGCCCCAGTATCTCTGTCTGGATATGCCCCAGTCACGGATACGGAAGTTAACAGTTTTTCTTCCTATGCCCTGCTGTTCTGCATATTCAGCAATTTTTTCCTTGGCATCACCGTTTTTAAGACCGGAGAAGTTTCCTGAGTTTACAAGGACTCCTGGTTCTGTATAGGCTTCTGTCATAGAGTCGGCTGCAAGAGGCTGTCCCGGATTGTCTATAACGACCTTTATCGGAATGCTGTATTTTTTTGCAAAGGCAAAGTCTCTTGTATCGTGAGCCGGTACAGCCATGATTGCACCTGTACCGTACTCCATGAGAACGAAATTTCCTGCATACAGAGGCACTTTGTCGCCTGTAAAAGGGTTAACGACTTTTATGCCTGAATCGATTCCTTCCTTTTCCCTGTCTTCGGCTGTACGTTCGGCCATGGGCTGATTTTTCATTTTTTCAATGAATTCTTTTACAGCTGGATCCTTTACATTTTCAAAAACAGGATGTTCCGGTGCTGCAACCATGAAAGTTACGCCGAAAACAGTATCTGGTCTTGTAGTGAAGATTGGGAAGTTTTCACCGTTTTCCAGTTTAAAGTTCATCTGGAGTCCTGTGGAGCGGCCGATCCAGTTCTTCTGCATGGTAAGAACCTGTTCCGGCCAGCTGTTTCTGAGCTCCTCATGTCCTTTCAGCAGGCGGTCTGCATAGGCTGTAATTTTAAAGAACCACTGGGACAGATCTTTTTGAACGACCTGGGAACTGCATCTCCAGCATACACCGTTCTCTGCCTGTTCATTGGCAAGAACAGTCTGGCAGGATGGACACCAGTTTACAGGGGATTTTTTCCTGTAAACAAGACCTTTTTCATAGAGTTTAAGGAAAACCCACTGATTCCATCTGTAATAATCAGGTTTGTATGTGGTTACTTCCCTGTCCCAGTCATAACTGAAGCCCATCCTTTTGAGCTGCTTTTTCATGGAAGCAATGTTTTCTGCTGTCCATTTCTGGGGAGGAATGTTGTTCTTGATTGCAGCGTTTTCTGCAGGAAGTCCGAAGGAGTCCCATCCTATAGGGTGCAGGACATTGAAGCCTTTCATTTTTTTGAAACGGGCAATTATATCTCCGATTGTGTAGTTGCGGACATGTCCCATGTGCAGACGACCTGATGGATACGGAAACATTTCCAGCACATAGTATTTTTTCTTTGAAGGGTCATATATGGCTTTGAAAAGTTCTCTGTCTGCCCATCTTTTCTGCCATTTGACTTCTATATCGGAAAAATTATATTCTCTTTCTTCCATTGGAATCAGTTCTCCTCTGATTTAAGAATTTTCATTATTGTGGCCGGTGAGTCGGCATCTATAAGCGTATTTCTGGTCTTCTCGTTTTTCAGAATGGCCATGATATTGGAAAGCAGGCGAAGATAATCCTTATGCTGTTTTTCCCCTGCTGCCACCAGAATTACAAGTTTTGTAGGATTTCCGTCAAGGGAATCAAAGTTGATTCCTCTTTTTGAAATGCCTATGGCAAAAGCCATTTCCTGGACAGCATTTACTTTCGCATGAGGAATCGCTATGCCCATTCCGATTCCTGTACTCATGATTTCTTCTCTTTCCTTGATGGCCTTTATAAGAGTATTGACATCTGAACAGACGTCTGTATCTTTAAAAACGCCTGCCAGCTCTTCGAGAGCCGAAAATTTATCAGCTGCTTCGAGTTTTTTTATAAATTTTTCGCTGGTATATGTTACTACTGGAGACATGAAAGACCCCCGGGACAGATTTTGTTGTATTTATTATGGCTGTTTATGTGATGTCAATAATTATTATTTAAAACACTGGGCTTTCATGAGCTTTTTTTGATGTCTTTCAGGCTGATGAGGACAAGAGAGGCGAAAATCATCAGTGTTCCGGTCAGGGAGGCGGCTGTGAGTGTTTCTCCGAAAAAGATTATTCCTGCCACTGTGGCTGTCATTGGTTCAGAGAAGGCAAGAATCGCAGCCATTCCTGGTTCCAGCCTGCGGAGTCCCTTTGTATAAAGCAAAAACGGAATCATGGTGGAAAAGATTCCAAGAGCTGCAATGGCTGGAATAAGATCCCGGTGAAGCAGAAACACATCAGACATTTCTGAATAATCTGTAAAGGGAAGAAGCCCAGCAGATGCGGTAAGGAAAGTGTAGAATGTTACAGTTTCTGTCTCATATTTCCGGAGAGCCAGATTCCCGAAAACAGTGTAAAGTGCATAGCCAAAGCCTGAACCAAGACCGGTAAGAACAGCAGTGAAGTCTGGCTCCCCGTTCCCCAGCCCTGTTACAAGTACGCAGCCGGCAAAGGCTGCAGCAAGGGCTGCTGTTTTTACAGGACTTATTTTTTCGTGAAACAGCAGTGCTGACAGGATTATGACAAAAAAAGGAGCTGTGTACAGCAGAACTGCAGCAAAGGAAAGGGAGGCCCGTGAGATTGTCAGAAAGTAGCAGATGTTGAAAAAGACTATGCTGCACAGGCCTGTGCCGGCAAACATCCATATATCCCTAAGCCTGATTTTCAGCAGCTGTCGGTTTTTAACAAGCAGCCACAGAAACAGGCCTGCGGAGACGGTCAGGCAGCGGAGAATGGTTATGCCTGCCGGACTGATTCCAGCCGATGCCAGCGGTCTGGAAAAGAGTCCTATGATTCCCCAGCAGATTCCTGCTGCAAGGATGAGGCAGACAGGCTGTAAATTTGCTCCCTTTGTTTTCATTTTTCCTGTAAATACTCTTATGTTATGCTGCAGATTTTTTACAGAAAAGAAAAATGTAAAGCAAATTTACAGAGGCTGAACGGCTGGTTCCGGCGGGGAAAGTCGGCCAGTCAAAATGATTTGACACATATTAAATATGATGACAGACTGTTTATGATTATATACTGGATTTTTGTTATGCAGAAAAAAGCTTTAATTCTGCTGCTGTCTGTGATATGTCTTTTTTCCTGCAGTGACAGCAGCCTGAATACGGACAGCAGTCCTGACATGTCTAAGGAAGTACAGATCCCTGCTCCGGAGGAACCTGCTTCTCCCCTGACTGCAGCGGATCTTGCCGGAATATGGGTGCTTGATTACGGCCACAGTCTGGGCTACGAGTTTCGTTTTTATAAAAACTACCGTGCTGTGATTATTCTTTATCTTGGAAATCATGCCCTTCTGTTTAAAGGTATATATATACTGGAAGACGGAAACAGGCTCCGGGTAAATGTCAGTGATATGAAAAGAAGCAGTAAAGTCAGGAATGTCAGCACTTCCGGAGGTTTTGTTAAGGCAAAATCTTCCTGGTTTCTTATGAAGTGTGCTGTTTCCGGAGAAGGAAAGGACCGTAAGCTTACAGTACGTCCTGTTCAGACTGTTATTGACGGAAGCAGTTCCGAAGGCTATCTTGAGCCTGTTCTTAAACTGAAGAAAAAATGATCCGTAAAGGGAGATGGAGTTAAGATGAATTATACAGTTATCAGTAAACAGTTTTTTTATACAGGTTCAGTTTCAGCATCTTCCGGAGAGCACGGCACAGCCCAGTCTTCTTCCTGTCTTGTAAAAAATAGCGGCTACTGGGAAACTTCCCACAGAAAAGAAGCCGTTCCTGAATATGCAGTCATTGATTTTGGAAAGGAAATTGCTGCTGATTATGCTGAACTTGAAATTTCTCCTTCCGGGAAATACTTCCCGAAAGGTTTTGCCATTGAGGTCAGTTCCGATTCCTCTTCCTGGACAGTTGTTCACAGGGAGAAAGACTGCGAGCCGGAAAGTAAGGTCTGGCAGCTTCTTTTCCCTCTTGCTGTTTTCCGGTATATGAAGCTTGTCATAAATGATCCGGGTGCTTCGGAGAATGGATATTTTTCTCAGGTAGGTTCTCTGAGAACAGGAATTTCCGGTGCACAGAAGTGCTGGACAGGACAGGATGGGGCTTCAGCTGCAGGTCTTCTGGAAGGAAAGGGATGGTCCTCTGTTACGGAATTTCTTCCTTCCGAGCATGTAATTTTTGCCGACATGGGGCAGTCTTTTATGATAAGCCGTATGATTCTTTCTTCCGGAGATGACGGGTTCCCGGAAAACTTTCATATTGAGGTCAGCACGGACAGTGACCTGTGGACATCGCTTATTGATGTCCAGGGATTCAGGGCACAGCCAGGAGAATCATATTACTGGGATACGGCCCTTGTGTCTGCCAGATACATACGTCTTGCTGCCAGAACTCCACAGCTGAAAAACGGACAGTACGGACTGTATCTTGCCGGAATGGATATATGTGCTGATATTTGCGTCCCTGGAAAAGATAAGGCTATGCCTTCGGCTTCTGTTTTTGTTCCGGGAATTGTAAAACTGGCCAGGGACGGGGAGAATGAGGCAGGTGCTGCTGTTCAGGGAAATGATTCCAGGCTTGGGGATGCATCTACTGTTTTTAAAGGAATTACACGTTTTGCTGCAGACGGGGACAGTTCCGAAGGACTTGCTGTTCAGGCTTCGGATCCAAGACTTAAGCCTGCCACGGAGCTGAAGCCGGGGATTGTGATTCTTGCAGGTGATAACGGAACCGGAAAGGGAACAGCTGTTCAGGGAAATGATTCAAGGCTTAAGGAAGCAGAAACCGGAACACCCGGGATTGTCCGCCTGTGTGAGGACGGAGCCAGTTCTTCCAGAGCTGTTGTTACAGGAAACGATTCCCGGCTGAAAAAGGCTACTGTCGGAAGTTTCGGTATCGTACGCCTTGCTGAAGACGGAGAAAACAGTTCCGGAGCAGCAGTTCAGGGAAATGACAGACGTCTCAGGGATGCTTCTGTTTCTGTAAAGGGAATAGTTCGTCTGGCTTTGGACGGAGAAAATGCTGAAGGGGCTGCAGTTCAGGGAAACGATAAACGTCTTATGGATGCAACCACACTGTCAAAAGGGATTGTGGAACTGGCGGAAGACGGCGAGGTTAAGGCCGGAGCAGCAGTTCAGGGAAATGACAGGCGTCTGCGGAATGCAACTGAGTCTGACAGGGGAATTGTCCGTCTTGCTGCTGACGGTGAAGATAAGGCTGATGCAGCAGTTCAGGGAAACGACAGGCGTCTTAAAGATGCAACAGAGTCTGACAGAGGAATTGTCCGTCTTGCACGCAATGGGGAAGACAGTGCCGGAGTGGCAGTTCAGGGAAATGACAGACGTCTTCTGGACGGAACCGAAGTCAGGATGGGGATTGTACGTTTTGCAAAGGATGGGGAAACTGAAAGCGGAACAGCAGTTCAGGGCAGTGATAAACGACTTAAGGATGCGTCTGTATATTCAAAGGGAATTGTCCGTCTTGCTGCTGACGGTGAAGATAAAGCAGATGCCGCAGTTCAGGGAAACGACAGGCGTCTGAGAAAGGCAACAGAGGCTGATCCTGGAATTGTCCGGTTTGCCTGCGATGGTGAGGACAAGGCCGGGGCAGCGGTTCAGGGAAATGACAGCCGGCTGAAAAAGGCTACGGAACAGACTCCGGGAATTATGCGTTTTGCTTCAGACGGTGAAGTCCTTGGAAATACAGCAGTTCAGGGTAATGACAGGCGTCTTAAGGATGCAACAGTTTCCGCAAAGGGAATAGTTGAGCTGGCTGATGACGGGGAGACTACTCCGGGAACAGCAGTTCAGGGAAACGACAGACGTCTTAAGATGGCAGATCATGATAATCCGGGCATTGTAAGACTTGCCGGTGAAGGTGAGACCCGTCCTGGTTTTGTTGTTCAGGCCTCTGATCCGAGACTGTCGGATGCAAGGGAGGCTCTTCCTCATGAACATCCATATGCTCCTGAAAAGCACAGTTTTAACAGCCATTTCGGCGATATTTCTGTTACAGAAGCAAAGAATGAAGTTTTCAGAGAAGTGACGCCTCCTTCTTCTGATTCGGCAGTAATATATGGACGGAATACATCTCCGGAGAACGGATCCATTGGTCTTGCAGGAATCAGCGGTGATCAGAAGTATCCGTCAGCATCCAGTTACGGAGTAGTTGGGCACAGTACTCATGTGGGTGTAAGGGGACAGGCAGCAGGTGATTCCGGCAGCGGTTCAGGCTGCGGAGTTATGGGAATTTCCCGTTTTGGTGCAGGAGGAGTTTTTGTAAGCGAACACGGCTTTTCAGTTGTGGCTGACGGCTACGGCGATGTGGAAAGGTATGATGATTCTGTCCGTCTTAAAGGAGAGGGCAATGCCCTTCTGGTAAACGGCCGTTCGTTTTTTAAAGGGACTCTTTCTTTTGAATCGGAAAAAACTGCAGTTCCGGGAGGCATTACTGAGCTGTTTGCTGCTGATGATGCTGAGTTTATTGCAGAAGGGGATCTTCTGACTGTATCTCCTGCCGGAAAATCTGTTTTGTCCAGATCCAGAAAAGCCTATGACAGTTCCGTAATCGGAATAGTTTCCGGAAATCCTTTGGCTGTCTTCAATAATACAGGAAAAAGTGAAAAACTGTATCCGGTTGCACTGTGCGGAACTGTAATGTGCAGAGTTGATGCCAGAAAGCAGTCAGTTAAACCAGGGGATCTTATTGTTTCATCTGATACTCCGGGCTGCGGGATGGCTGGGAAGATAGATTCTTTTGAAAAGACAGGAACAGTTGTGGGAAAGGCTCTGGACGGTCTGTCTGACGGTATTGCACTTATTCCTGTCTTTGTAACCAGATAATCAGGGGTTGAGTCTTTTTATTATATCCAGCTCCTGTCTGTTGAACATGGTATATACGTACTGATTAAGCTCTTTTACCGTATCACGGCTGATGTAGTTGATTTTACGGCAGAAGGGCTTTTTCTCGTATTCATCCACCCACATAATAATCATGGTTTTATCTGAAGTCCAGGCAAGGGCTCCGCGGTTTTTGTTTATATCCTCGAAAGAAGGCTCTCCGTATTTGTCTGTCAGTTTTGTTTTTACGCTTTCCATGGTAAGATATGGAAATTTCAGTGAAACGTAGAAGAGTTTCCCTTCATCCTTTATATTTCCGGAATCCTTTTCTGCCTCTGTATTTTCACGGACAGGCATTTTGGCCGGATCCATGTAGAAAAAGCCGTACTGGTATTCCAGTTCTTCATTACGGGTGATGATGATCTTTTTATCATCAGAATAGTAGAGTCTGCCTTCTGTCTTATCCTTTGCATCGCTTATGTATGTACCCCAGGTAAGATTCCCGTATCCTTCCGGGACAGGAGTTTTTGTTTCTTCGGCAAAGAGAGCTGCCGTACACAGAAGCACTGCAGGAAGTATGAGTTTTTTCATTTATGACCTCGGATTTCCGTTATTTTCTGCTGAAGTTCAATACGTTTCTGTAAAAGAACCCCTTTATATTATCGGACAGGTTCTGACGGAATACAGAAATTTTTCATACCGGATTCCTGAACCGGACTGCAGAAAACAGGCAATTAATGTTTGACGGAGAGGCCGGTTTTCTTTAACTGAAACATTATATAAAGGAGGATATTATGTCAGGGAAAATAGCAGATCTTAATAAAGATAATTTTGCCGCAGAAACAGCAGAAGGCCTTGTGCTGGTTGATTTCTGGGCTCCATGGTGCGGACCATGCCGTATGCAGAGCCCTATTCTTGAAAGACTGGCAGAAGGAGGTCAGATTTCCGGCAGAATTGCCAAAGTTAATACAGATGAAGCCAGGGAACTGGCAGCAGATCTTGGAATATCATCCATTCCAACGCTGATTCTTTTTAAAGACGGAAAGGAGATAGAGCGTATGGTGGGCCTTCAGACTGAGGATTCCCTGAAGGTAAAGCTGGCCTGATCAGATGCCAATGAATCTTAAGGCAGTACTTGAATACATTAAGAAGATGGACCGCAGAAAGCTGATAATTTCTGTGGTCCAGCTCTGTGTCCTTTTCGCTCTGGTTATAGGTGTATACTACGTTGTAAAATTCTGCAGGGAGACAGTGCCTGATCCTAATAAGCTGGATTTTGAATATATCAATCCGGACGGCACGCTTAATGAAAAGGAACTGTTCAGGGAATTTCTTGATAAAGACAGACGAAAAAAGGAAGCACGGGACAGGGATGGTTTTTAAAATGAAAAAGGGCGGAATATTAGCTGCTGGAGCTGTTCTTGCAGTGCTGGTTTTTATTATGCTTCAGTCCTGTTCAGGAACAGGAAGAGCCTCTGCATCTCTTTTTGGAAATCAGGAGGTCTCTCCTCTCAGGGACAGCGGTGATGCGGACAGAGCCTGTGAGATTCAGAATTCATTCCGTAAAATATATGATCTTTACAGGGACAGGGTTGTATATATAACTACAGAACAGACTGTAAGAGTTAAGGGGCATCCTTTTTACAGTGATCCGCTGCTGCGTCAGTTTTTCGGACTCAGCGGGGACGGTTCCAAAGTGGAAACAAGGACAGGTCTTGGTTCTGGCTTTGTGCTTTCAAAGGACGGATACATCTGCACAAATTTCCATGTTGTGGACGGCATGGACAGAATTTTTGTTGAAGTTCAGGAAAAGAATTATCAGGCTTCTGTTGTAGGCATGGACAGGCAGACGGATATTGCCCTTCTGAAGATTGATGCTGATAACCTTCAGCCGGTTTTTCTTGGAGATTCTGATAATGTTCAGGTTGGTGACTGGGCTGTTGCTATTGGAAATCCTTTCGGACTGGACAGGACTTTTACAGTAGGTGTGGTAAGTGCAGTAGGAAGGAGTGATGTGGATATGGCAGGTTCATCCCATATTCAGACCGATGCTTCCATAAATCCGGGTAATTCCGGCGGTCCGCTGATCAACATATACGGGGAAGTGATCGGCATAAACAGGATGATCTATTCCAGCAGCGGTGGATATATGGGCATAGGTTTTGCTGTACCTGTAAATACTGCCCGAACTGTTCTGGCCCAGCTCCGGGATTATCATGCTGTAAAGAGAGGCTACATAGGGATAAATGTTCTGGACATATCCGGAAAGACTTCGGAGGAGCTTGGGCTTGAAAGCAGCAGCGGAGTTCTGGTTGGCTCTGTGACTCCCGGAAGTCCTGCTGATTCAGGCGGACTTAAGGTTGGGGATGTGATTCTGGAAATAGACGGAGTCCCGGCAAAGAATGTGCGGGAAACGGTTAATCTGGCAGGACAGATTCCTGCCGGCACTAAAATAAAATTAACAGTCTGGAGGAAAAGACAGCAGATAAGCCTTTACGTGACAGTAAAGGAACGTCCGGTCAACTGATGCTGTCTGTTTTATATGAACGTTACTCTAAAAAAAGTTCTGCTGGCTGCAGCGGTTATTCTGATTCTGTTTCTGACTGTCAGATTTATTCTGCCGGCGGTTTTTTCCTTTATCAGTCTGGCAGTATATGTGCTTCTGTGGGGAATTTTTGCAGGGGCGGCTGCCTATGGTGTATGGTATCTTGTTCATAAATACATCCTGTAAACCGTTGAGAATAATCAAAAATAATTCTTGATTTAAAAGAGAGTATATTTTTATTATTCATCAAATATAAAATAAACTGTCTTTGCCGGTAAATTAAAATTTGAGCCATCCTTATATATGAATAATAAAGAAAAACTCCCTAAAATAGAAAAGATATTTCTGACTGCAGCGGCTGTGCTTGTTGTGCTTGCAGGTGCAGTATCTGGCTATATA
>JAZRYV010000096.1:0-30869 GCA_045600925.1 Spirochaetota bacterium | reverse complement strand
AAGACCGCTTGGCCTCCGACTTAATAGAGATGCTTGACGGAGCTGCAGGGGATTTCAGTCTGGAGGATGTTCTTGAAGGGAAAACCACTCCTGTATTCTTCGGCAGTGCAGCAAACAATTTTGGCGTGGAACTTTTCCTGAACTGGTTCCTGGAAAATTCAACAGGTCCTGTTCCACGCAAAACCGGCGGACAGGATATTCCTCTGGAAGGCCCTGATTTCTCCGCCTTTATTTTCAAGATACAGACCAATATGAATCCCCAGCACAGGGACAGAATGGTTTTTGCCAGGATATGCTCCGGGGTTTTCTTCCGTGATATGAATACATGGAACACAAGAAGCGGCAGGGAAGTAAGAATTTCCAATTCCCATAACCTTTTCGGAAGGGAAAGAGAAACTGTAAACACTGCCTTTGCCGGGGATATTGTAGGATTTATTACAAACAGCGATTTCCGGATTGGAGACACCCTCAGTTCTGATCCGGGTCTTGTGTTTCAGGAAATACCAAGATTTGCACCTGAATGCTTTGCCTGTATTTCCAACGTTTCCACATCTGCATACAAGGCTTTCCGAAAAGGAATAGATCAGCTTCTGGCAGAAGATATCGTACAGTCCTTTACACTGAAAAATTCTCTGGGCAGTCTCCCTCTTCTGGGAGCCATAGGGCCGCTGCAGTTTGAAGTTCTCCAGTACAGACTGAGGGACGAATACGGAGTGGAAACCACGCTTGAAAACAAGCCCTGGTCTCTGCTGCGGTGGATCAGACCTGAGGTCAGCGGGGATCTGTACATTCCAAACGGATGCACAGAAGGAAAGGATGACAGAGAAAGACCTGTTCTGTTCTTCAGGGACAACTGGGCTCTCCAGTATTTTGAAGAAAAAAACAAAGACATTCAGCTTTTCGATTCTCCTGTTAAATAACAGGGAAATTCTGATTTCAGCCTTTTCGTATTTTTGTTTTAAGATAGGACAGAGCTTCTGTAAAAACAGGGTCTCTGATTATCCTCAGAACAAGTACATAAAGAACAGCTGAAAGACATATCTTTATGCCCATCCTCATATAAACATTTTCCAGAGGAGCTGTCACAAAATATACAGTCCCTATTACTCCTGTCATAATCATTGCATACGGAAAAATACATCTCAGGACCTTAAGATGTCCGGCTGGCACAAGGGAATTTATATAGAAGTGCCAGACCAGCAGATATATGAAAAAAACAGCTGTATTTATGGCTGCCAGCCATACAATACCGAACCGAAGCACATAAAAAGCCATGCCGATCTGTACTGCTGCATGAATCAGGTTCGACCAGAACAGAAAACCGGCCCTTCCCAGAGTTACTGCCATCTTGTTGTAGATGTTCAGCAGAGAAGAAAGGACAGCGAATACACACAGGATCTGAAGTACCGGAACACAGGGCAGAAATTCAGGATTGATTACTGTAATAAATTCCCTTCCTATAAAAGCCAGCCCAAGCATCAGTGGAATTGACAGAAAGGAAACCATCCCTATGAATTTTCGGAAAATTTCTGCCAGGCGTTCAGGATCCGTTCCCGCTCCTGCAAGAACCGGCTGAACAAGGCTGTTCATAACAGAATTTACAAGTTCCCCTCCAAGATTGGACCATTTTTTCCCCTGAGAAAAATACCCCACCTCCACTCTGGTTCTATATCTGCCAAGGAGAACCGAAAAAATGTTCACATATATAACGGAAATAACTCCTGACAGAACCAGACTGAAACTGAAACTGAACATTTCCTTTATAGGCTTAAAATTAAAAAAAAGAGAAGGTCTCCAGGAACAATACTTCCAGTAAAGCAGAACAGCAATGAATGAACACAAAACCTGATTTACAGCCAGAGACCAGTAGCCAAAACCACTGCAGGCCATAATCACAGTAACAATTCCGGAAAGGAAAAGAGAAATTATATCTGCCTTTGCTATTTCTCTGATCATGAGTTTTTTTATCAGCATGGTCCGAGGAGCATAGGAGGTACAGGTAATCAAAACATGCAAAAAAACAAACGGAGCAAGATAGGTAAGAACAGGCTCAGAAAAAAAAGAAGCCAGCAGAGGACTGGACAAAGCCAGAAGAATATAGATTGCAATTCCTGCAAAGACATTAAACCAGAAAACAGCGTTAAAATCATCGTGAACGATTCCAGAACGATTTATCAGAGCTGCAGAAAAACCGCTGTTCTGAACAATATACACAAGATCTTCAAAAATCATGAGAAGCCCTACTACCCCGTAATCATAGGGTGTAAGGTTTCTCATGAGAATCAGACCCATGAGAAAATTAATGCCCTGACGAATACAGGTCCCAGTGCCTCCCCAGAGAAGGCCCTTTGCTGCTTTTTCTTTTAATGAAGATTCGTTCATATGTTCTTCCTGATGCTTCTTCACTTTTCTTTATTGTTTTGTAAAGAAGAATAAAAACAAATACTTTACAGCATTTTAATTTTGTTACATAAAGGATAAAAAATGGAGGGCAGAATGAAAATATTAGTACTGACCGACTACATAAGTCCTGATGAAAAGGGCGGTTCATGGGAATATGCATACAAAATAAGCAGATACGCAGCTGACATATGTCAGGTCTCTCTGTGCTGTTTTATGCCTGCAGGGCAAAAAAAGCCAGCCTTTGAACAGGATGGAAATCTGAAAATTTATCGCGTAAAGAACTCTTTCGGGATAAAACCTGAAATTCGTAAAATTGAACATGATATAGCCTTTATTCATACGTCAAAATTCTTCGGCATATACAGACTGACTATGAGATTTTCATGCAAACCTGTGGTCTTTATGATTCACGGGACATCTTATCTGGAAAGACTGTACAACAAAGGAAGAAAAGATCTTAAATACTGGGCTCTGAAAATCTTTGAAAAATATGAAATTCGTTCTTCTGATGGAATCCTCTTCCTTTCAGACTACATGAGAAACAATTCCATAAAAAATTTTTCTGCCATGAAAAAAACAGCCATTATTCCTGCAGGTATAGAAAAACCTGTGACAGGGAAAATCAAACCTGAGGAAAAGTCCCTTCAATCCATGGTACAAACGGATATAAAAAAAGGATACAAAATCTTATTCTGTCTGAGAAGACTGGTTCCAAGAACCGGGGTTCTTTTCCTTCCGGAAATGATGTATGAACTCAGAGATCTTAAGGTAAAACTTTATATCGGAGGATCCGGGGTTCAGAAGGATCTTCTGAACAAAAAAATAAAGGATCTGAACCTGACTGAAACTGTCATTCCTGTTGGACTGATTTCGGATGAACTAAAAAACTGGATGTATTCAAAAAGCTGGCTGTCTGTTGTACCTACACAGGCACTGGAAGGATTCGGGCTGTCAATGCTGGAATCCCTGAATTACGGCTGCCCTGCTGTCATCACTCCTGTCGGAGGGATGTACGAATTTCTTGCGGATAAAAATTTTAATGAACTCATAACCCCGGGTTTTTCTCCGGAGGAAATTGCCTATACTGTCAGAAATCTGGTGAAAAATCCTTCACTTAGAAACAGTCTGAGCCGTGAAGGGAAAAAACTGGCAGCAGGTTTCAACTATAAAAACGCTGCTCAAAAAGTGCTTTCCACCATTTCATATATGCTTGAAAAAACCGGATTCAATGCCATGAAAGATCCTCTGGACGGTAAAAAATGAAAGTATATGCAGCAGTACTGGCAGGCGGAAAAGGTCTGCGAATGAGAAGCGACATTCCAAAACAGTTCCTGCCACTAAACGGAAAACCTGTCATTCAGTGGTCACTTGAAACATTTGCATCCTGTCCGCTGGTAGATCACATTATTCTGGTGGGGCCGAAAGACTATATGGACACCATGAAAAATATTGCAGAAGAAATTCAGTCTTCAAAAATCCTTGCTGTTACAGAAGGAGGAGAAACAAGACAGGGCTCATCAAGGAATGCACTGCTTGCTGCAGACTGTTCAGATGATGACATTATTCTTTTCCACGATGCCGCAAGACCCTTTGTGACTGAAAAAATGATTTCGGAATGCATTAAGAAAACAAAGGAAACCGGGGCGGCAGGAATTTATATTCCGGCTTCGGACACCATTACGGAAATACATAATTCCATGGTATCTGCCATCCCTCCCAGAAGGAATCTTTATATTACCCAGACTCCTCAGGGTTTCACAGGCAGGGTTATCCGGGAAGGACACAGGCTGGCAGAAAATGATCCGTCACTTTCTGCAACAGATGATGTTTCCCTTGCCCTTGCTGCAGGATATAAAGTTGCAGCCGCAGAAGGAGCCCCTTTCAATTTCAAGATCACCACATCCTTCGATCTCATAACTGCAGAGGCCTATGCCCGTTCCATTAAAAAAAATCCGGCTTAAAGCCGGATTTTTTTACTTAAATTCTGATATCTGGCTGTTCAGCTCATCAAGAGCTTCAGCTGCAGCATCTGCATAATCCACACCCGGTTTTTTCTTCCATGCATAATTTATTCCGCTGGAAGAATTGATTCTGTGAATCCTCAGATCAGGGAACTGTTTCAGAGCTGCCATAACTGCTGCCAGACTTCCTCCCTGAGATCCCACACCTGGAATAAGCATTGCCACATTCCTGCCGGAGGCTGCAAAAATTTTCCCTATCTTTTCCAGCTGCTCAGGATAGGTTGCTCCAGCAACTGATCCGATTCCTTCGAAATGCCAGTCAAGAATCTTCTTTGCTGTATATTCGAACAGAGGAGCTCCGTTGAACATAATATCCTGCATATCTCCGGAACTGGGATTGGAAGTCTTGGTCAGGATATATGCACCCCTGTCAGGAAAATTTTCAGCAAAAGGACGAATAGAATCATAGCCCATATAAGGAGACAGCGTAACTGCATCTGCGTTGAAAAAGCTGTAGGCTTCCCCTGCATAGGCTTTTGCAGTAGATCCTATATCTCCCCTCTTTACATCAAGAATAACGGGAAGACCGGCTTCTCTGTACATGTCACAGATCTTTTTTAAGGAAGAAATTCCCTCCAGCCCGTACTGAGCATAAAAGGCATAATTTGGTTTAACAGCCCCCGGGAAAATATTCTTCTGAACAAGCCGGTCCAGAATGGTTTCATAAAATTTAAGAATCTTTGCTCCAGGCTCACCCTCAAAAGGAATATCGGTTATTACAGGATCCAGTCCCATGCATACAATGCTTCCGAATCTGTCATAAGCCTGAATCAGTTTTTCAATATAGTTCATGGCTTTCTCCTTGATTTTTAATTTACTGACCGGAATCTTCCAGCCCTTTTTTCACCATTTTATAGTCTCCGGCTGCATTCCAGAAAAAAAATCCGCTGCATCCGCTCTGTTCAGATGCCTTCTTCTGATCACTGATATACCCTGGTCCCCAGTCGGGAGACAAAAACTTAAACCCCTGAAGCCATGGCCGGATCAGAACTCTTCCTTCTGAAATAATGCGTCCTCTCCGGCCGGCATTGTAAACAAGCCTGTATGAACGGTCTTCCCCCGGACCGTTCATACAGAATCTGTTCCCGAAATGAGAAGGATAAACCATCGGGCATATAACATCTGCAGTATAAGAAAAACTTTCCATGTCCTGTCCGATCATATTGCCGAAACTGAACCAGGAATTAAAGCCGTAAATATCCACCGAGACGGGAACCTTAAGAACAGACTTTGCTCTTATCAGAAATTCAGAAAGAATCTCAGATTTGTACATTCTTTCATGCCGTTTAAAGGAAAACTCACACCGGTCAACAGCTCCGTCAGAAGGGAACCGGATATAGTCATACTGGATTTCATCAAAACCCAGACTCTCCAGCTCCCTGCCTATGCTTATATTGTAATCCTGAACAAATTCAGAGTATGGATCCACCCAGTACTCGGCAGATGTACCTTTCCAGGGAGCCCCTGTTCTGCTGTCACGTATGGCATATCTGCCGCTGTATGCCCGGAACATTTTCTCATCCTTGAAAACAACTATTCTTGCAATAACATAAATACCGCTGTCATGAAATTTTTTCAGGAGACCTTTTACATCTGCAGGTTTCTTTGCGGCCTTTATTTCATGTGCAGTTTTCAGTTCAGTCGGATAATACAGGCAGCCGAAATCATCCTTCATGTCAATGACCACCGCATTAAGTCCGAACTTATTCATCATCTTTATATAGGCAGATGAATTTTTTTCTGCAGCCCACCTGTTTGCATATATTCCTCTTTTATTCCAGGCAGAAGATTTCTTCTCTTTTTTAAGATGCAGTTCAGGGCAGAAATACAGAGGAGGTTTATCTTCTGACAGGACAAGCAGGCAGATGATGTCATCCGCAGGAAGTTTTTCAACTTCATTTTTCATAAAAACAGTTTCCCTGCCTGAATCGCTTTTCAAAAGTACTTCCGTTCCTGCAGAAGCAGCTACTGTCCCTTTAAAAGAGAACACAGGGCCTGCTTCTGCGAAGGAGCCGTCAGGGGGCTTAAAAAAAGGAATCCATTCCTTATTATTTTTGCGGACATAGATTCCTGCTCCGTAACGGAACCCTGCAAAAAGTCCTGAATCTGTAAGAGTGACAGATGACACTTCTTCCATAAATGAATAAGTCCTGCTGTATGGTTCCCGCGGGAGCCCTTTATCTATGGAAACAAAACTCTTTCCACTGTAAAAATAAAGACCGCTGCAGGAAGTTCCTGCATACAGATCTGCCCCGTCAACCTCCAGAGCAGTTATATATACTTTGCTGCCCATCCCTTTAAGATTCATCCTCTGCCAGGTCTTTCCCCCGTCCATAGACCGGAAGATGTCATGCTTCGTGGCAGCGGCAATATTCATAGGATCATTTTTATCTGCCGCGAAAGCGGAAATCTTGCGGTATCCTCTGTCACCGGAGAACTGTACAGGAATGAGAAATTCATCACAGGAAATATTCTGCCAGGTCCTTTCACCGGAAGGCCTTTTAAAAAGGCCCTGATTATATGTTGTAAGATACTGAAAACCGGATATAGAATAAATACGCAGAGGCTCAACCCTGGCCGGAAGGCCCTGACAGTCCTCCTGCCATGAATGACCTCCGTCACTGGAAACGAAAACGCCCTTCTCAGAAGAAAGGGCATAAACTGAACAGGAATCTGTTTCTGCAGAACAGGCTGCCGGAAGAAGTAAAAACAGAAAGAAAATAAACTTCATCTTCATATTAATGAATCGTTTCATCTCCTGAATTGAAAATCTTTCTGGCTTTTTCCAGGTCCTGCCGATCCTTCCCGGAAAGCGAACTGAAGCCTTCTGAAGATATCTTACCCAGAAGACGGTCAATGGTTTCCTTTGCATTTATACGTTCCTGAATTTCTCTTTTCTTTTTTGCAAGCCGCAGTTTCCGGAAAGGATCAAAATTCCTCCGGCTGATGGATCCCTTTCTGTTCCCTGACAGAAACATTATCAGGAAACCGGATACAAGACCTCCCAGATGTCCCACATGACTTATGCCACCTGCCTGATCAGAAAAAGTTCCGAAAAACTCCAGCAGACCAAAAATTATGAGCAGATATTTCATCTTCACCGGAAAAAGAAAATACAGAAGGACTTTTCTGTCCGGCCATGTCATTCCATAGGCAAGAAGAATTCCGTACACCGCTCCGGAGGCCCCGATTGTAACAGAATGAGACATGCCTGTAGTGCTGAAAACATACCAGTTCATTAAGGCAATAAAAAGACCTGCTCCGGCTCCGCAGATAAGATAGTATTTCAGGAAACGTCTGCTTCCCCACATCCTTTCCAGTTCCCCGGCAAACATCCACAGAGCAAAGAGATTAAAAAATATATGAAGAAATCCTCCGTGAATAAACATATAGGTAAAAAGCTGCCATATTCTGTGATTCTGAACCAGACCGGCATGGGAAAGACCGAAAACGTTCATGACGGTATAATCTGAGGAACCGGCAAGGCCTGATATAAACTGTATAAGGAACACAGCACCGTTTATGATCATGATCCTCTTTACCATTGGAGTAAGAGGTCCTCCAAAGGAGATTCTGCCTGAATTTGAAAACATTTCTCTACCTTATAAGTTTGGATCCGCGGAACACAAATCTGGCCCGGCCTATGGCAATTTCATCCCAGTCAAAAAGCGGCTTTGGTCTGAGCAGCTTTTTGCCGTTCAGAAAAGTCCCTGTGTCGGAAATCAGATCAAAAAGATAATAGGCACCGCTGATACGCTTGATCTTTGCATGAACCAGAGACACAGTGTTGTCATATATAACCAGACCGCATTCAGGGTCCCTTCCGAGAGTGGTTTCAGTTCTGAAAAGATTAAATTTTTTCCCATTTGAGGATCCGTCCTTCTGGATAAGCCATGCATTGGAATATATGGTTCTGCGTACTTCTTCCATGCGGGGACTGGTGTCTTCGGAAGCAAGTCCGGCTGCAGCAGCCGGGGCATCATCTGCCTGACTTTTTACATCTTTTTTCGATGTCTTCTGTCTCAGTGCAAGAACAAGTATTATGACAAGGGCCAGCAGAAGAAGTCCAAGAATCCAGAAAATAAAGATGTTCCCTTTCTGCAGAAAACCTGAGGGAAGCATCCCTTTTTTCAGAGGGAACTCCACAGTATCCCTGTCTCTCAGCTCTCCATGGGAAAGCCTGACTTCCAGTCTGTGATTTTTATTATCAGGCTGAAGATGGCTCTCATAGCTTATAAGATAACGGCTCCGGACAAGAGAAAGGATCCGGCTGTACATTCCTGCAATATCCGCCCTCTGTCCGCAGAAAACAAGCTGACCTCCGGTAAGACGGGCCATACGGTCCAGGACCTGCTGTTCTTTTCCCTTTGCCCTGCTTATGAAAAAGATGCTGGTGTTGGTATCCTTTGAAAAATTCAGAATATCACGGACAGTTATGCTGCTTCCTTCATCCTTTCCGTCTGTAAAAACTATTACAGCTCTGTTTCTGGCTCCTGCATCTTCAAGAAGCTGGATGGCATCGTAGATTACATTGTACAGCCTGGTTTTTGTTCCATGCCGGCTGATGGAATCCACTGCTTTCTGAATCTCTTTCCTGTCTGTCCCGAAACCTTTCAGAAGCTCTGAACTGTCATTAAATCTGTACAGGGCTATCTGTTCCTGAGGGGACCCGGGAGAAAAAAGAATACCTGCTGCAGCAGCCTTTATATCTTCCAGAAAAGAAGGACTGATGCTCCTGCTGGAATCCACACAGAAGACAAGATGAATCTGTTCTTCAGGATCACGCATGCATTCAGCCTTTACATAACCGGCTCTGTATCCGTCTTCGTAGACCATGAAATCACTTTCATCCAGTCCCTGAATAAAACGGTGATCACTGTCCTGAACAGCTGCCGTTACTCCTATTCTGGGAAAGGACGAGACATCCACATTCTTTATCTTTATAAGTGTTCCTGCAGACAGGGATATTCCTGCAAGAGGAATAAGCAGTAATGACAGAATCAGTTCGGATATAATTTTCATGATCAGCTCGCTGTTAAAAATATATTATAAAATATATTCATCTGTTATTTTTGCAAGATTTTTTCAGTCCTGTTTCAGGCATGAGGCTGTCTGTTTTTCCTCAGAAGAATGATGGCAAAGACAAAGACCAGAATCAGGACGCCCAGTACGCCTATTTCAATCATATGGTTGATGAACTTTGCAGGAGAATAGGCCGTTTCCACGCTGATAAGAAGGATTCTCCGCACTCCGGCAATCAGTGCAACCAGAAGGAAAGGTTCTGCAATCAGAGACTGATTTTTGTAGGAAATACGTACAGTATAGATTATCTCAGCAATCATGAGAAGAAGCAGACACTTGGAAATAATATCAACAATCCAGTGTATGGGATCTTCCACAGTGAAAAAATCCATAAAAGCCTTGATTTCCTCTATAGTGAGAAAAAGTGCACTGGCTGCCAGAATCAGTGCAATGAAGACGTAGAGAATCTTTTCAGTGAGATGGAACATGGAATCAGCTTTTATTTTTATCATAAAAGTCCCCTTATATACAGTATTCTTCACTGCAGCGGGAAACGGAAAAAAAATCAAGCTCTTTTGACTGTCTGCAGAGATACTGTTTTATAAAAATGCAAAAATGTCAAAAAAATAAAATAAAGATTGACTCCTGTTAAAATATCACTTTCTATTTTATAAAAATGAAGTTTTGTTAAAAAAATAAAACAGAGGAGCTTATGCAGATTAAAAGAGATTTATATCTGAATCAGCTGATTGACCGTAAACATAACGGAATGATCAAAATCGTCAGCGGTATACGACGGTGCGGGAAATCATACCTCTTAAGTGAATTATTTACTCAGCACCTGGCAGAAAATGGAAATGACAGCGAACATATCATTCATATTGATTTAGATACCAGAGATGATGCAAAATACAGGGATCCAGATGTTTGTAATGAGTATGTGAAATCTTTAATTAAAGACAGTAAAATGTATTATCTTCTTTTGGATGAAGTTCAATTCATGGATGATTTTGTCAGTGTTCTGAATGGATTTCTGCATATAAAAAACCTTGATGTATATGTAACCGGCAGTAATTCTAAATTTTTATCTTCAGATATAGTTACGGAATACAGAGGACGCGGAGATGAGATAAGAGTTTATCCTTTGATTTTTTCTGAAATCTGTCCATTATATGATAATGACTGGCAGAAAGCATGGAGAGATTATATACTTTTTGGCGGAATACCTCTGGTTTTCACTTATAAAAAGGATGAAGATAAAGTCAGATTTTTGAAGAATCTTTTAAAAGAAACATATATTAAAGACCTTGTTGAAAGAAATAAAATCAGAAATACTGAAGAGTTTGAGGAATTATTAAAAATATTAGCTTCATCCATAGGATCGCTGGTTAATCCCAAAAAGCTGGAAGATACATTTAAGAGTGTTAAACATGTTGAATTAACTGCACCAACAATCAAACAGTATATAGATTACATACGTGATGCCTTTTTTTTAAATAAAGTTTTACGATACAATATAAAGGGAAAGAAATATATTAATACTCCGTTTAAATGCTATTTTACAGACATTGGATTAAGAAATACCTGTCTGGAATTCCGTCAGACAGAAGAAACTCATATTATGGAAAATATTATATATAACGAATTAGTTGTTCGCGGGTATAATGTTGATGCAGGGGAAGTAGCTACAGGAGGTAATAAAACTGCAGAAGTTGATTTTGTGGCTAATACAGGATATAATAGATATTATATACAATCAGCTCTGACTCTGCCAACAGCAGAAAAACTGCAGCAGGAAGAGAAATCTTTACTCAGAATTCGTGATGGATTTAAAAAGATTATTATCACAAACAGCAGTCTTATACAGTCTTATGCTGATGAAAATGGGATAATCATAATGAGCTTAAAAGACTTTTTGCTGGATAAAAACAGTTTGAATTTCTGATTTTATAAAAATGCAAAAATGTCAAAAAAATAAAACAGAGTTCTCTGCAGCAGTCATTTGACCGTAATGCATCTCCATCCGGGCATTGTGGAGTCATTCTTTACTAATCCTGCTTTGAAACGGAAACTTCCTGCTTTATCAAACTTTGCTTGCCAAAACTGTTCCATAATACAAACCTGTTTCATTCAATATCAGGAGTGATCATATGGGACTTACATACAGGGATTCAGGGGTTGATGTTGAAGGCGGAAACAGCTTTGTAAAAAAAATCAGCCCGGTTGTAAAGGCAACTTTTTCAAAAAAAGTTATTACAGATATCGGGGGCTTCGGAGCCCTGTACGACGGAAGTTTTCCGGATATGAAAGAACCTGTACTTGTTTCAGGAACAGACGGTGTAGGGACAAAGCTTCAGATTGCCAGAATGCTTGGCCGTCATGACACCATAGGAATTGATGCAGTGGCCATGTGCGTAAACGATATAATCACCTCCGGAGCAAAGCCTCTTTTCTTCCTGGATTACCTTTCCTGCGGGAAACTTAATGAAGAAATTCTGGTTGATGTGGTCCGCGGCATAGCAGAAGGCTGCTCTCAGGCAGAATGCAGTCTGGTAGGAGGTGAAACCGCAGAGCATCCGGATGTCATGGCTCCGGATGATTACGATATCGGCGGTTTTGCAGTAGGAGTTGTGGACAAAAAGGACATCATCAACGGCTCATCCATAAAACCAGGAGATGTTATAGTAGGGCTTCCTTCCACCGGAATCCACAGCAACGGATATTCACTTGTAAGAAAACTTTTCTTCGGCATCAATAAATATGATGTTAATGACACTCTTCCGGGGCTGGACCGTCCTCTGGGAGATGTTCTGCTTGAACCCACAAAAATTTATGTTAAAGCAGTACTCAATGCTCTGAAGGAAAAAATTTCCATTAAAGGACTGGTTCATATAACCGGAGGAGGATTTTACGAGAACATCCCGAGAATTCTGCCTGACGGCACCGCTGTTGCCATAGACCGTTCCTCTTTTACAAGCCCGGAAATTTTCGGCATAATCCAGAGTCTGGGAGATATTGCAGACAGAGAAATGTTCACAACCTTCAATATGGGAATCGGGATGATGGCATTTACAGACAAGGCATCTGCCCAGAAACTGATATCTTCCTTTAAGGCATCAGGAGAGAATGCTGTTCTGATAGGCGAAGTAACAACAGATACTGGCGCAAGAGTGGATATTCTGTAGAAAACAGACAGATGTGAAACCTTATAAAACAGAAAACCGGAAGACACTTCCGGTTTTCTGTTTTATATAAGCTTTCCTTCTGTTCTGTCAGAATCTGAAACAGTGAAAAACTTCCTCAATCAGTCTTTCCCCCGTATCTTTTCTATAATAGAATCTGCACAGCAGATTCCGTCTGTGGCGGAACTTACTATGCCTCCGGCGTATCCTGCACCTTCACCGGCAGGGAAAAGCCCGGGAACAGAAACTGATTCAAAATCTTTTGTTCTCAGAATTCTTACAGAGGAAGAAGTCCCTGTCTCTGCTCCGATGATCAGAGCCTCTTCGCTGACAAAGCCCTTCATCTTCCTGTCAAAGGATCTGAAGGCTGTACAAAGTTCATCCACTATAAAATCTGGCAGATAAGACCTTATATTCCCCGGCCTTGTTCCGGGCCTGTAGGATGACTCCGGAAGAGACCTGTCTTTCTTTCCTGCAAGGAAAGAGGTAATTCTCTGGGCAGGAGCAGTAAATCCGGGACCTCCTGCTTTAAAAGCAAGAGTTTCAATCTTCCTGCGGAATTCAAGGCCGGCCAGAGGATGGGGACCGAAATCAGATGGATCCACTGTCACTACAATGGCAGCATTGGAAAAATTTCCTGTACGCCCGGAACTGCTCATTCCGTTCACACAGAGTCTTCCCTGATCCGCAGAAGAATTTATGACCGATCCCCCCGGACACATGCAGAAGGAATAGGTTCCCCGCCCTGTTCTTTTATTATTAAAGGTAACAAGATATTCAGCAGCAGGAAGAATATCTCTGTACTTTGATTTTCCGTACTGAATATCACGGATCAGTTCTGCAGGATGCTCAACCCTGACTCCCATGGCAGTGGCTTTTGACTCCATGGATACTCCCTGATCATAGAGTTTTTCATACAGGTCCGATGAATGTCCGCAGGCCAGAAGCACTGCATCACACAGAATCTCCTTAACAGAACCAGTCCCCTCTGAATATCTCACACCTCTGCAGATGCCATTCTCAATTATCAGTTCTTTCACAGAAGAGGAAAAACAGACTTTACATCCTTCCTGAATAAGAGTTTTCCGCATGGCAGCCATTATTATCCGCAGCCGGTCCGTACCAACATGAGGTTTTGCATTATAGATGATTTCAGGATCTGCACCGTGCCGGACCATTTCCCGGAAAAAGAAGGCAGACTGAGGCCTGCGGCTGCGGGCCGTAAGTTTTCCGTCAGAAAAAGTTCCGGCCCCCCCTTCTCCAAACAGAACATTGCTGTCCGGATTCAGGATTCCATCTGTTTCAAGAAGTTCCACATCCAGAATTCTCTGTTCCACAGGACGTCCCTTTTCTATAAGTGCAACATCAGCCCCTGCTCTTAAAAGCCTTAATGCTCCGAAAATTCCAGCAGGTCCGGCGCCTATAACCACCACCTTTTTCCCGGATGCTTTCTGCACAGGAGGAACAGGATCTTCCCTGTACATACTTACATCAGAATTCTCAAGAAGAGCAGCAGCCAGATCCTCATCTGCCTGAATCCGGACTCTGTATCTCCAGTTTATAAAATCCTTTTTTCTTGCATCCAAGGATTTACGGATTATTTCTACATCCGGAACAGCATCCAGTCCGAACTTCCGGACCACAGCCTGACCAAGCATGGATTCCGGCATATCCGGAGCAAGGAGAATATTATCTATAACAAGAAATACCATCAGTCTTCCTTTTCAAACAGACTTTCCTGGTATGATTCTTCAGGAGGCTGTCCCTTTCTTCCCAGATGAACATAGGCTGATTCTGTAGCCATACGGCCTCTGGATGTCCTTTTCAGAAGGCCTGTTTGAACAAGAAAAGGTTCATAGTAGTCCTCAACCGTATCCGTTTCCTCTCCTACAGAAATGGCAATGGTTTTAAGGCCAACAGGACCTCCGCTGTATTTGTCAATTATGGTGCTGAGAATCTTTCTGTCCATGTTATCCAGCCCCAGTTCATCAACATCCAGCCTGTCCAGAGCGAATCGGACCGTTTCCAGATCAATGGAACTCTTTCTGCCGACAACAGAGAAATCCGCCACACGCTTTAAAAGTCTGTTGACTATACGGGGTGTTCTCCGGGACCTCTTTGCAATTTCCAGTGCAGCCTCAGGAGCTATTTTCATGTTCATAATTCCGGCAGACCGCTCTGCAATAAGCTGAAGTTCTTCCGGTTCATAGTAATCCAGACGAAGGGGAATACCGAATCTGTCCCGGAGTGCTGATGTAAGCAGACCTGTACGGGTTGTTGCTGCAACAAGCGTAAAGGGGGCCAGAGACAGCTTTATGCTCTTCGCTCCGACTCCCTGTCCGACCAGAATATCTATGCTCCTGTCCTCCATGGCAGGATAAAGAATTTCCTCTATGGCAGGTGAAAGCCTGTGAATTTCATCAATAAAAAGCACATCATTCTCTTCCAGACCGGTCAGGATTGACGCAAGATCTCCGGCCTTGTCAATTACAGGGGCAGATGTAGCCTTAATGTTCACCCCCAGCTCTCTGGCAATGATAAAGGCAAGAGTGGTTTTTCCAAGGCCCGGAGGTCCTGCAAGAAGGACATGATCCAGAGCCTCCTTACGGATCCTGGCAGATTCAATAAAGATCCTGAGGTTTTCCGTAATCTTTTTCTGACCTGTAAAATCAGAAAGAGATCCTGGTCTTAAAGCATTATCGCTGTTAAAATCTTCAGAGGATTCTTTTACAGGATCCAGTATTCTTTCATCTGACATTGTGCATCCACTGTTACAAAGGTTTTTCAGTCTTCAGCTGAAGACGGTTAATTTCTGCTTTTATTTCTTCAATCACTTCAGGATTTCTTATTTCTTTTTTCCCATTGTTTTTGACAGAATAGATATAAAAGACCTTCCCTCCATATTTTTGGGAAAACTTTTTATGGGTTTTAGCCTGCAATGCGTATTCCTTGTGAATTTCCGGCAATTGCAAATGATTGTTGAGAGGCTTTATCTGTAAACCTATGTAATACTCTCCAATGTTAATATAGAAGTCAACATTAAACAATCTGTCCCATTCATCCGGAGCAGATTCTATTTTTATATTTAATTCATCTTGCAACTGTCCGTAAATAGTCTTAATTTCCGTCATATACCCGTCAAAAGTTCTGCCTATAACTAACTGTTTTATGTATTCAATACAATCCGATTCAGTTATTTCCAAAACTTCAGACTGTATCACTTCCGTAATTTTTACATACAGTTTCCGTCCAAGTTCTTCAATATGAGATTCCGGTCTGACATTCTCATAATAATATTTTCTCCATTCATCCACGGTCTTAGGAGAACACTTTCTTATCGCTTCAGATACAGCACCCACATTCCTTTTAAAATTCAGCTGAAATCTGTTCATTACACTGTTTAATATCCATTCTTTTGCCACATCAATAACCCTCAAATTTTGTTTTATACTTATAGTCAAAAGAAACATCAACATCAGCCATTTTATCTTTCAAAAGATGAGCATTTATAAATGTTTTATTTTCCAGATAAATATACGCCATTAAATTCCTCTCCGAATCATACTTAATACTGTCATACTTTAGAAAAATTCTCTTCCCTTTAAATTTTGACCTCAAATATTCTACTGCCTGTTCATTTTTGCCTGGAGCTTCTTTTATTCCAATCATGCGGACAGTTATGCCATTATTTAAAGCTACTAATTTTGTAGATAAAACATCTTTGACATAAAAATAATCATTCCTTTTTTGAGCAGAGCTGGAATCTATTACTGAACCGAACTTTATTTTCTTTACATCTATCTTTTTATCTATCTTATGAACATCCGTAAAATGATATTTAAGATTATTTAGTTCCTTTTCAAAATCAATATCATTACTCTGTTTTCTTATTTCTATCTCTGCGTTGCTGTATAAATCACTTTTGCCTATTTTTTCAGATATAAGCGTAATATAGTCAGGATTGATTTCATAACCTATGGAATTACGGTTCAGGTTCTTTGCAGCAAGTGAAGTGGTTCCACTTCCGAGAAAGGGGTCTAAAACAGTTTCTCCTGGAAAAGAAAACATTTTAATCAGCCTCCTTGGCAACTCTTCCGGAAACATGGCCAGATGTCTATCCTGTTTAACACCGTTAAAATACCAGTGTCCGCTGAAATATGTATTCCATTCTTCATTAGACATCACAGCTTCAGCCTTCTGTTCTTTTGTAGGTTTAGGAGCATTCCCTCTTTTTTTAAAGAGCAGAATATACTCAAAATCCAGTTTTACTATTCCGTTTCTTGGAAAAGGGAAACTTCCCATCACAGCTCCGCCACCTGAAGTATTCATAGTTGTTGTTTTTTGCCATATTATCTGTCCCATAAAATCGAAACCTACCGTTTCACAGAAATGAATAATTTCAGAATGAATAGGAATCACCTTATAACGGCCATAATAAACAGCACGTGCAAACTGATCGCCTATATTAATACAAAGCCTGCAGCCTTCATGAAGGACCCTGTAGCATTCCTTCCATACGATATTAAGATGATTAATATAGTCTTCATAGCTGTCATTAAAGCCTATCTGCTTTTCTGTCCCATAATCTTTAAGCTGCCAGTATGGAGGAGAAGTAACAATAAGATGAACGCTTTCGTCCTGAACCTCCGCCATACTGCGGCAGTCCCCGTTTATTATTATATGATTTGTTTTCATTTTTAATAACCTCTGTCTCTAAAAATACCTTATAAGAAGGGTTCTCATGGCTGTTTCAAAATCCCCGTACCTGCTGACAAGCTGTTTTTTTACTCCTTCCATTTCATAAGGATTTTTCATATCCCGGAGACATCTGTATCTGCCCAGCCTGCGGCCGGTAATATAGTTTTCCCTGACATCCTGAGGCAGACATTCAAAAGCATCAAAAACAGCCAGCATCTTTTCTCTGTCCTCCGGAAACTTTCCTTCCACATCTTCAAACAGATTGAAAATGTGGTCGCTCACCAGAATGCTGTTTATTCCACTCAGATTCTGAATCATCTTCTTCAGTTCAAAGGCCCGGAGCTCCTCCGGTACAGGAGTCCAGATCCCTTCTTCCATCATCTGATAAAGAGGGGTATTAAATGCAGGAACTGCACTCCGTATTCTGATAAAATCAGGATCTGCAGCATTTATAACTCTGGCTGAATCCTCTGCATTTTCAGAAGAAAATTCCATTCCACCTATTCCGGGCATAAAATACATGGAGACTTCAAAACCGGCTTCCTTTGCCTTCTGTCCTGCAAGAATCTGCTGTTCGGCTGTTACACCTTTTTTTATAAGTTTCAGAACCAGATCAGACCCCGATTCCATGCCTATATGAATTCTGTCAAGACCCGCCTCTCTTATTCTCCGTAAATCCTCAGGTTTCCGGCGGGCAACCGTTGCGGCTCTGACATAGGAAGTAATACGTTTTATGCCTGGAAGCTTAAGTTTAATGTAATTCAGAATATCCACAAGGTCATCAGGCATCATGGTAAGGGAATCACCGTCCTGAAGGAAAAGACTGTTCATGCCGAAGTAAACCCAGTACAGAACCTGTTCCATAAAGGCCGCCGGAATTCCGTTTTCTGCCGCAGTCCGTTCAAGCTCTTCTCCGGAAAGTCTGCCTGTTTCTGATTTTTCTTTCAAAAGCTGAAGAATAAAACAGATTGTGTCAATGTCATTCCTTATTTCCTCAACAGATCTCATGGAGAACTGCTTTCCCTTGAAAGTCGGGCAGAATGCACACTGATTCCATGGACAGTTTCTTGTGAGTCTCAGCAGAACACTGGAAGCTTCGCTTGGGGGGCGGATAGGTCCTGTTTCAAGTGTAAAATTCATTCTCTTCTCCGGCTTTATTCTAAAAAAAATTTTCCTGTCTGTACCCTGAAAAATCAACCTTTTTACATAAAAAATTTGCCTTTATAAAAATATTTATTATATTATTAACAGAAGGTGAAAAAATGAATATTACAAAAACACAGGAAATGTCCCAGGAGCTTATCAGCCGTTTATATGCCGAAATAGAAAACGAAAACAGGTCAGAAACAGAAAATTCCATGCCGGAATCAGATATCTTCCTTCTCAGATTTGAACAGAAAACAGGAACAGTCCACAATGCATCTCTCCTTTTCCTGGACATACTTGAAGAGGCTCACAGAATCTTCAGAATACCGGTATACTCTGAAAATGCATCAAAAGATCTGCTGGATATTGAATGCTATGTTTGTTCTGATCCGGAAATCATCAGCGAACAGCTCCGGATACAGAAAAATTTTCTGACATCCCTTCTTCAGACAGAGGATTACACTCTTGAACAGGTACGCCAGAAAATTCAGAAAGAAGCAGAAATTTTCGCCGGTACCAGAATAGATGCAGCAGTCAGCAAAATAACCGCCCTGTCCGGATGTCTGCAGATGATGAAACAAAATCCTGACACCTATACACAGACTTTCATGACTGAAAAGACAAAAGAGCTGATCAATAGAAAAATAAAGGAACTGTTCAGTCTCCTGATTTATGATCCGGAAAGAAAGGAAATTCTGGAACAGCCTGATGAAAAAATAGAAAAAGCTCTGAACAGTGCCTCTGCCCGCAGAGCCATAGATCTTCCTGAAATACGCAGCTTTGATGAAGACAAAAAAATACATCCGGCTGAAAAAATTCTCAGCATCTACGGAGCAGATTTCTTTTTCCGCGTCCATTTAAGGAGATATGAATTCAAATTACTTACAGAAATTATTGACAAAGGCGTCATAAACAGCAAAGCTCAGCTCATAAGTTTACGGGCCATGCTTAAGCAGGTTAAAGCCAATATCGGAAAAGATCCGAAACTGACCGATTATCTGAATGATATTTTTGATCTTAACATATCTATTATCAATATGATGCCCATGGCCTCCTGACAGGAGAAAAATGAGAATAAAAATTAATGCTGATGATTACGGCATTACTCCGGAACAGTCAGCCATGATTCTGGAATGTTCACATAAAGGTGCACTTACAGGCATAAGCATTATGCCCAACACTCCCTTTCTTTCCGGTGCAGTCCGGCTCTGGATGGAAGAAGAAAACAGACCCGAACTTTCCATACATCTCAATCTGACCGAAGGCCGGCCATGCCTGCCTCCGGAACAGGTGCCGCTTCTTGTAAACACCAGGGGCTTTTTCTGCCGGAACTTTGCAAATCTGCTGTTTTGCCTTTATCTTCCCGGAAGGAAAAAACTCCTTGCCCAGATACAGGCAGAACTGACTGAACAGATACGGACTGTCTGCAGAAAACTTCCGGAGAACTTCCGTTTCTGTCTGGACGGGCATCAGCACATACAGATGATTCCTCCTCTGTGCAGAAAAATCCTTGATGCAGCCGTGACATTTCCAGGATTTGCAGACATGAGGATCTCCTGTGAATTCTTTATGCCTTTTTTCCGGCATCCTGAGATCCTTGCCTCACTGAAATTCAGGAATATAATAAAAGCTGCAAGGCTTCACCTGCTGACTCCGGCAGTCAGCAGGCTGTGCCGCAGGCACGGCATCTCTCCGCATAACAGATCTTTTTTCGGCATTCTGCTTACAGGTAAAATGGATCTTCCACGGCTGAAAAAACTGATGCCGGAAGCCCTGCAGCATGCTGAACATAAAGGATTTTCTGAAATGGAAATCATGTTCCATCCAGGATGGATTCCGGGCAGAGAATTCTGTCTGGATCCGGATGCAGAAGAATTTACAGCTTTCAATACATCCCCTGACCGGCTTGAAGCAGACCGGAAATCCCTTATGGAACTGAAAACTTCCCTGGAATCACTTTTCAATAATTCCGTCAAATAGACCTTGACGGCTGTTCTGTCCTGAACTTACAGGAATTATGAAAATAATATTAACAGGACCAAAAGCATCCGGGAAATCATCCCTGGGAAAACTGGTGGCAGAACAGCTTAACATCCCCTTTTTTGAAACAGATGCAGCAGCAGAAGAACTGTACAGAAAAGATACAGGCAGAGAGCTGAACTGCCGTCAGATTTTCTCCGAACACGGAGAAGATTTTTTCCGGCAGCTTGAGGCAAAGGCTGTAAAACAGGTTTCGGAAAAGGACTGGTGTCTCATCTCTACAGGAGGAGGAACTATTTTTTCTCATGAGAACCGCAGTCTGCTGAGCAGAAATTCACTCAGAGTTCTTTTAAAGGCAGATGATGAACTGCTGTGGGCCAGAATGGCTCTTGGAGGCATTCCGCCTTTTCTGCAGGGCCCTGACGGCATGAAAAAATTCCAGGAAAGAAATCGCAGGCTGTATGAAACTGCTGCTTCTTTCTGCCAGCTTGAATTCACTGCAGATATTACAAAACCGAAGGAACTGAGGGCTGCAGATCTGGCAGAACAGATACAGGCCTTCATTGCCCTGGGGGCCTGTGATCCAAACACCTTCGGAGAAATTATCCGTGTGACAACTTTCGGAGAAAGCCACGGACCTGCAGTGGGTGCAGTCCTGGACGGACTTCTTCCCGGCATCCCTCTTTCCGAAGAAGACATACAGAAGGAAATGGACCGCCGCAGACCGGGACAGAGTTCCATTACCACACAGCGAAGGGAATCAGACAAAGTCCACATTCTGTCAGGAATCTTTGAAGGCAGAACCACAGGCACGCCTGTGGCAGTGACAGTTTACAATGAAAACCATGACTCATCCGCCTATGATGAACTGAAAGAGGTATTCCGTCCCGGACATGCTGATTTCACCTTCTGGAAAAAATACGGGATACGGGATCACCGGGGCGGAGGAAGAGCTTCCGGAAGAGAAACAGCAGGAAGAACCGCTGCAGGAGCCGCAGCAAAAAAAATTCTGGCAGACATGGGAATAAAAATCACAGCATGGTCAGCCATGATAGGAGGAATTTACGGGAAAACAGAAGATTTTTCCGTAATAGAAAAGAATCCTGTACGGGCAGCGGATCCTGAGGCGTCAGTTCTCATGGAAGAAAAAATAAAAGAGGCCAAAAACTCCGGCAGCTCTGTGGGAGGGCTGGTAAAATGCCGTATTTCCGGATGTCCTGCAGGACTTGGAGATCCTGTTTTCATGAAACTGGAATCACGCCTTGGAGCAGCGGTTCTTTCCATCGGTGGAGTGCGAGGAGTTGAATTCGGAGCAGGTTTTCTTACTTCTCTTATGAGAGGAGAAGAATGCAATGATCAGATGGATTCTTCCGGTTTTCTGTCAGACAACAGCGGAGGCATCGCAGGAGGCATTTCTACAGGCCAGGATATAGTTTTTACAGCAGCCGTAAAACCTACACCTTCCGTTTCCCTGAAACAGAAAACCACAGACATTTACGGCAGGGACAGAACCATCAGCATAAAGGGACGCCACGATCCCTGCATTCTTCCCAGAATCATTCCTGTAGTGGAATCCATGGCAGCCCTTGTTATTCTTGACAGCATACGCATGCAGGAAAAAATGCACGAAAAGATATAGAAACATAAAAGGAATTTTCATGGATCTCTTCAGCAATATACCGGATAAAACACATTTCAGAAATCCTGTGGTAACTATGGGAAGCTTTGACGGAGTGCATCTGGGGCATAAAAAAATCATAGACGCAGTTCTGAAAAAAGCAGAAGAAAATAAAGGGGATTCCATTGTCCTGACTTTTGAAACACATCCAAGGCTGGTTCTCAACCCTTCCCTGGATCTGAAAATGCTCACTACCAATGAGGAAAAAACACGTCTTCTTAAAGACATGGGGATTGATCATGTGCTCATGCTGCGTTTCAACAGAGAGATGGCCAATCTCCACGCCATGGACTTTTACAATCAGCTCCTTATAGACAAACTTAATATCAGAGACATTATTATCGGATATGATCACGGCTTCGGGAAAAACAGGGAGGGAGGAATAGAACTTCTCCATCAGCTGGGAGACAGCAAGGGCATAGGAGTGCAGCAGATCTCAGAAGAGCTTGTTGACGGAAGACCTGTTTCTTCCACCTGGATCCGCTCCGAAGCTGCCTCCGGAAACTTTTATCTTGCAAACCGCCTTTCAGGGCGGCCCTACTTCATCAGCGGAACCGTAGTTCACGGAGCTGCCAGGGGAGGAAAACTTTTAGGTTTTCCAACAGCGAATCTGCAGATTAACTCCGCAGCAAAAATTCTGCCTCCTGACGGGGTATATGCTGCAAAGGCCGAAATTGACGGCACTGTTAAAACAGGAATGCTGAATATAGGACCAAACCCTACATTCAGCGGGCAGAAAAGAACCATAGAAATGAATATCTTTGATCTGAATGCCGATCTTTACGGGAAAGAAATGACGGTTTTCTTCTACAGCAGAATCAGGGGAGAAAAGAAATTTTCCGGTCCGGAAGAACTTAAACAGCAGCTTATTTCGGACAAAGAACAGATCATTTCATTTTTCAGAGGATAAATTTTCTGCTTCCGTCTCAGCCGGTTCAATATAAGCGGAAACCTTTCCTTCCAGATAACCGTATTTTTTCTGTGTCTGAGAATCTGTCATATTTTCTTCCTTATTTATTTTTTCTCTATGTTAAGGAAAGGCAGGGAAACCTGATCCAGAATCTGCACTTCCTCAGGAGAAATTTCCGTATCAGCAGCCTTCAGGTTGTCCAGAACCTGTGCTGTATTTCTTGCTCCTGCAATGGCTGATGTTACACCCTTTGCAAGAATCCACGCCAGTGCCAGATGGCCGGGTTCAGTATGCTTTTCTGCAGCCAGAAATCTGAGAGTTTTTACAACTTCATTCACAGCAGGCCAGCAGGCAGGTTTAAAAAATCTGTAGAAAAAAGATCTGGCATCAGATTTAGGGAAGGACGGGGCTGATGTATACTTCCCTGTGAGCACACCTGCACCCAGAGAACCATAGGACAGCACTGCCAGTCCCTTTTCCCTGCATAAAGGCAGAAGTTCCTCCTCAGCTCTCCTTTCCAGAAGAGAATAATGCGGCTGCAGGGAAAAGACGTCACCGTATTCCAGAACCTCGGAAAGTCCGGCTGCACTGTAGTTGCAGAGGCCGATCTGTCTTATCTTTCCCTGCTCTCTGAATCTTTCCAGACATTCCATGACTGCCGAAACCGGCACTTTTTCATCCGGCCAGTGACACTGATAAATATCTATGCAGTCAGTACCCAGTCTTTTCAGTGAACCGTTCAGATCCTCAGCAATGAACTCCGGGGAAAGGTCCTTAGGAGGCCTGCCTGACATCCGGAGACCGCACTTGGATGCAATAACCACACTGTCACGTCTGCCCTTTACTGCCCTTCCCACAAGTTCCTCTGCATGACCGTTTCCGTAGGCAGGAGCAGTATCTATGGCCATTCCGGCTTCAGCTGCAGCTTCCACAGCCTTAAGAGCTTCCCTGTCATCTGAGGGACCCCAGTTGCTGCCACCAATGGCCCAGGTTCCAAGAACGATTCCGGAAAGCTTTATATTCCTTTCACTGAATTCAGTATATTTCACAGTATTTCCTCCGGTCTGATTTTTTTTGAAAGATACACAAAAGGGGTATCAAGAACAGCAGCTCCTGTTTTAAACAGCCATGTAGTAATATATATTTCAATAAGGATCTCTGTGGGATACATGCCTGCAAAGGCAACAGATACAAAAATAAGAGTATCTGCCAGCTGGGATATGATGGTTGCCGCGTTATTTCTCAGCCAAAGAAATCTGTATCCAGGGAACCTTTTCCCTATTATGTTAAAAAGACGTACATCCATAAACTGGGAAACCAGATAAGCACAGAGACTTCCGGCTACCACCCGTACTGCAGGATCAAAGATGGCTTTAATTGCCTCAGAACCCAAATCACCTTCTGAAGGAATAAACTGTATGGCCAGCTGCATGCATATAATCATGGTCAGGGAAGCGGCAAAACCTATCCAGACAGACTTCCGGGCAGCCTTCTCCCCGTAGTGTTCATTCAGAATATCCGTTGCAAGGAACACAGAGCCGTACAGAGCATTTCCGAGAGTTGCGGTTATGCCTGAATAATCCACTGTTTTAACCACCTGAATGTTTGCAAGTATTACTCCCAAAGCAGTCCACACAAGAATCCCTGCTTTCCCCCACAGGCGGAAGAAAAGCAGAAGCAGGGCAAAACACGTAAGGACAAGTATTAAGCCGTAAAAAATATTCATTATTTTCCCCGTAAATAATTCTGCAGAACCATAATGAATCATTTTCATGTCCTGTAAACAATTTTGACGCTTGACAGGAATCTTTATCAGAGAGAAAAAATCCCATGAACAAAGAATCTGTTCCGGATAATGACCTGAAAATAATCCGGCTGAAAGACCGTCCGGAACTCGCATCCATATGTGCCCACTGGGCATACGGACAGTGGTACATGAAAAGGAATATCCCCTTCGACCTGCTGCTTAAAGCATACCGGCAGTGGGCAGAAGGAGCAGGGCTGCCGGTTTTTTTTGTAGCCCTTCAGAATTCCTATCCCGTTGGAATGGCAGCCCTGAAAGAGAGGGATCTCTGGTCACGGAAGGATCTGAGGCTGTGGCTTTCCTCAGTATATGTAATGCCTCAGTTCAGGGGAAAGGGAACCGGGGGAAAACTAATCAGTACTGTCATAACCGAAGCAGGGAAGCAGGATATGAACATTTATCTGTTCCTGGATCCGGAAAATGAAAAAGAACTGATTCCTTTTTATGAAAAGCGTGGATGGATCTTTTCCGGAAGTGCACCGGACAATGACGGTCTGCAGTCAAAAATCTACCGTTTCCCCGTACAAAAAAACTGATTCCGTAAGTCTCCTGTCTTTCATAAATTCAGGGACCTGCCGCCGCATCTTATTAAATGCTGTCTCATGTGAATCCGTATTCTGCAGACCTGTCCTGTTCAATGCCTCAGCAGCAGAAAACGGATCAGAAAACAAACTCTTTAAAAGAGTTATACATAAAAATAACATCAAATTATAGTAGACAAATTACTTAAATAAGATTTTATGTTAAATTCTTATTTATTTCTTCCTATATTTGCTTATTTTTGTTTCAAAACCTTTTGGAGGGTAATTTATGTTTAGTCTTGGAGTCAATGTCGGCTCTTCCAGTGTCAAGGCTGTTCTTCTGGAAGACAGCAGAATAATCTGGGAAAAGGTTCTTGCTCACGAAGGCAATTTCCTTAACACCCTGAAACAGGCCCTTTCAGAAAGAGATTTTCCGGCTGATACACTATGTCTGGCAACAGGATCAGAAGGACGCAGTCTGCTCAACATGAACAAGGTTCAGGAATCTCTCTGCATTGAACAGGCTCTGAAGGCTCTGGATCTCCATGTGGATGCCGTTGTTTCCCTTGGAGGCGAAAACTTTGTTGTATATACAATTGATCAGACCGGGAAAATAATAAACAATATTTCCGGCAACAAATGTGCATCCGGAACAGGTGAGTTCTTCAAGCAGCAGCTTGGAAGAATGAATATGAAGCTGACTGACATCAACTCCATTCCTCCTGAATCAAAAGTTCAGAAGATGGCATCCAGATGCTCCGTTTTTATGAAGAGTGACTGTACACACAAGCTCAACAAGGGTGAAGCTACAAAGGGAGATATTGTCCTCTCTCTCAGCAATGTTATGGCCACAAAGGTCATAGACTTCCTGAAAAGAGCCCATATCTCTTCAGGAAAGGTTCTTCTGGCAGGCGGTGTTACACAGAACAAATACATCATCGGTTTTCTGAAACAGAATCTTCCGGAAATTGATTTTGTTGTTCCGGAACAGGCTGCATACTTTGAAGCATACGGAGCTGCCATTTATGCACAGACAGCAGGAAGCAAACTCCCGTCCGAAGACAGACGCTACAAGCCAAGTGCAATCGGATTCTCCAGACTTCCCGGACTTAAAACAGCCGAAGGTAAAGTAAACTACCTTAAACCAAGAAGAGGAAAAATAAAAGAAGACGGAGAATACATCCTTGGTGTTGACGGAGGGTCCACCACAACAAAGGTTGCCCTTATAGACATAGCCACAGATGAAATAGTTGCTTCCCATTACGGAAGAACCCACGGAGACCCGGTAAAGGCTCTCAAGCTCTGCCTTACAGAAGTAAAAAAACAGATAGCAGAACAGATCGGCGAAGGGAAAAAAATCAACATCTCCATAGTCTCCACAACCGGATCTTCAAGAGAAATTCTTGGGGTTTTCCTGGAAACATCTGCAGTCTACAATGAAATCATTGCCCATGCAGTGGGAACCACATACTTCAAAGAAGACATTGACACCATCTTTGAAATCGGCGGGCAGGATGCAAAATATGTTTACCTCAAAAATAAAGTACCCATTGACTATGCCATGAACGAAGCCTGTTCCGCAGGAACAGGTTCCTTCCTGGAAGAATCAGCTTCCGGAGACCTGAATATTACCAATGTGGAAGAGATCGGAGATATCGCAGTCAGAGCAGAAGCTCCTCTTAAATTTGGAGAAACCTGTTCAGCCTTCATCAACTCCGACATCCGCAAGGCTATTCAGCACGGAGCTTCCAAAGAGGATATCACTGCCGGCATCATTACATCCATTGTTTCCAACTACCTTAACCGTGTTGTAGGGAACAGAGCCATAGGGAAAAACATTGTCCTGCAGGGAGGAGTTGCCAAAAACAAGGCAGTGCCTCTGGCTTTTGCCATGCTGCTTGACAAAAACATCATCATTCCTCCTGATCCGGAACTTCTTGGCTGCTTCGGTGTAGGTATTCTTGCAAAACAGAAATTCGAAGCAGGCATGATTCAGAAGGGATCCTATGATCTGGACAGTATCCTTGCTTCTGAAATTATCTACGAAAGGGAATTCAGCTGCAAGGCCTGTGAAAATCTCTGTCCCATCAAGGTTCTGAATGTAAACGGCAACAAGTACATGTTTGGCGGACGCTGCAACAAGTACACCAACATGAGAAAGAAAAACAAATTTGACGAAGACCAGGTTTTCAATTATATTGAAAAACGTCATGAGCTCATGTTTACAGAATGTTCTCCGGATCCTGCAGACTTTAAAAAGAAAAAGGACTATGTTGTTGGAATCCCCATGGCATTCTCCGTTCATACTCTGTGGCCTCTCTACTCATGGTTCTTCCATGAACTGGGCATTGAGATTAAAAAATCACAGACCATAGAACATGACGGAATAGCCAGAACAGAAGGCTCCTACTGCTTCCCTGCAGAAATAGCCCACGGTGCAGTACAGTCTATTTTCAATGAAGGCGTGGATTTCATCTTCGTTCCCCACTTCAGGGACATGCCAAGCTACGAAAAGAACATACATGCGAACTTCTGTCCTATTACACAGAGTCTGCCGTACTACATAAAGAAGGCCTTCCCTGAAATAAGTGCAGAAAAATTCCTGACACCTGTTGTGACCTTCAAATACGGTTTCGAAAAAGCACTGGAAGGTTTCCTTACACTTGCAGGTCAGCTGGGAGTTTCCGAAGCAGAAATCAGAAGAGCCTTTACAGTTGCAAGAGACAGGCAGCTGGATTTCCAGAAAAAATACAGGGAAATGGGTTTAAAGGCTCTGGAAGAAGCAAGAGCCTCAAACAGACCGGTTATTGCTCTCCTGGGAAGGCCGTACAATGCCTTTACAAAGGATGCAAACATGGGTATTCCTCTGAAGTTTACAAGCCGTGGATATTCAATTCTTCCTTTTGACATGCTGCCATTCCAGGACAGTGAAATCTTCAGCAATATGTACTGGTACTACGGCCAGCAGGATATGAAGGCCAGTGCCTTTCTCAAGAAAGAAGACAACATCTTCATTACCTGGGTATCCAACTTCAGCTGTGCACCGGACTCCTTTATGCTCCACTATGTAAAATGGTTTATGGGAATAAAACCATTTCTCGTTCTGGAACTGGATTCCCATTCAGCCGATGCGGGGGTAGATACAAGAGTCGAGGCATTTCTGGACATCATCGACGGCTACAGAAACATAAAGGCTCAGGATGAAACAAGATATGACAACGGACTCAGATTCATCAACAACGGAAAGGATCCTCTTCACATCATGGATCTGAATGCCAACAAGAAGATTGATATTTTCGGAAACAAAAAGGTCAAACTGCTGCTCTGCAGTATGGGACGTCTTTCCACAGAACTTATGGCAGCATCTCTCCGCAGCATAAATGTTAATGCAGAGGCCATTCCTGTTCCGGATATAAATGTTCTTCAGATGGCAAGAAATCATATGTCCGGAAAGGAATGTCTGCCGTCACAGCTTGTTCTGGGTGAAGCTCTGGCCTACTTTGCTTCTGAAAAATACAGAAAGGATGAAATCTATCTTCTGTTCGTTCCTACAACAAAGGGTCCCTGCCGTACAGGACAGTACTTCGTATTCTATGAAAACCTCTTTAAGGACATGCATCTGGAAAACGTTGTGGTCATCACCCTTGACTCAGAGAACTCCTACAATGAACTGGGGCCCCATTTCTCTAAGTACGCATGGTATGGAATGGCTGTTGCAGACCTTATGAAAGATGTGGAAACATCTCTCAGAACCTGTGCACAGGATCCGGTATCAGCCATCGCACGATATGATGAACTGTGGCACCAGCTCATCGGAGTGGCAGAAAAGGATGCAACAAAGCTTATAGATGCTCTTGTTCCAATAGCAAAAGAAATTGCGAAGATTCCTCTCAAGAGAAAGATGAAGGATACACCGAAAGTTCTTATCGTAGGAGAAATTTTCGTACGCCGGGATGATTTCTCTGTTGATGAACTCATCGGCATCCTCAGCAGAAAAGGAATCATAGGAAAAGTTTCCGGAGTCAGCGAATGGATGTACTACTGCGACTATGTACGTCACTATGAAATAATGAAAAAGATGGCTCTGATTCCATGGTACAAACGGCTCTTCTCACAGGATTTCAAGGATCTTCTCAACTGGAAGATAGAATCCCTGTGGAAGCACTCTGTTGAAAACAAAATAAAGAAGGCACTTGCAGTTACAGAACTTGTTCCATCCTCTCCTCATGATATGAACAAGATTATGAAAAACTGTACAGACAACTTTGTATCCCTTGAACTTGAATCCGAAATAGCCATATCCAGCGGGGCTGCTTCCACTGCCATGCTGGAGGATTATTCAGGGGTTATCAACATATCACCTTTTGCCTGCCTTATAGGCCGTGTAATAGAAGGTCTTATAACTCCATGGGCAAGAGACAGAAGACTTCCGGTAATGTCTGTTGAAATAGACGGGGAAATTCTTCCTCCGAACATCATCAACAAGCTGGAAATTTTCATGATGAATGTGCTCAGATTCAGACAGGGGAAAAACATTGACCTTGTTGAAAAGTCAGATGAAGAAGAAAAGGGCATTAACAGAAAGATTATTGTAAAATAACTCCTGTGGCCTTATAACAAAACAAAAGCCTGCATCCGCAGGCTTTTGTTTTTAACACCACTCTCAGGAAATACACAGACTGCCATTCAGACAACTGCCTGATCAGGGCAGCCATTCCTCCCATTAATGAGACAATAAGTACAGCGTTGTTATGAGGATTTTTGTCTGCATGGCAAACCTATTCTCCATTTCGGCAAAACGAAGCCCCGTTTCCCTTGACATTACATCCAGCCGTCTGTTGTCTTTCCTTCTTCTTTTCATAGCTCTCTGATGTCCCTGCATCTGTAAGCTGACCGTTTTTTACCCAAAGACCTTCATTATAAAAATTATAACTCTTCTGCGCAAAAGCTATGGCCTTATCCCCCTATTGCCTCCCCGCCTTTCTTATACTTCTCCCATGCATCCCTGTAGAATGCTGCCTTGTTAAACAGGGCTCCAACTGTGGCGTTGATCACATTGTCATCCAGCTCCGCACTCCCGCTCATATTTACATCATAGTGTTTTACCTGTGCATTGTCCGTGTCTCTGTTTATGTCAAGATTATTAAAAATTTATGAAAAATGTGAAACTCGTTGCGTTTTATGCAGAAACAAATAAGGTCGGCATAGCCGGCCTTTATGAGTATTATTTATTTTCCTAGACATCCTGTTCCCATTCTGGTTCCCTAAATGTGGGAGCAGAATAAGATTCATTGATTTAAATCAATATATTGTGTATTATTAAATTCCAATATATATTACATTTTGATTTTTTTCATCTGGAATTGCTTCATAAGGATTTGAAGATTCAGGTGAATTTGGCTGTACATAAAAGTTTATAGTAAATCCCCATTCTTTATTTAAATTATAACAAAATGAAGCATATTGATTTTCTATAAAAAATTCATCAGGATTTTTAATATCAA
>JAZRYV010000095.1:0-1083 GCA_045600925.1 Spirochaetota bacterium | reverse complement strand
TACCTAACTGCAGTCATGAACAGTTTCGGCGTATACGCAGCATCCATTGTAGGAATCAGCAGCAAGTACGATATCTTTGCCATGCTTCCTGCCGTTTCCATGGCAAACGCTCTTGCAGCAATTACCGCCCAGAACGCAGGTGCCGGGAAAATCCCGAGAGCCCTTAAATCCCTGTGGTGCGGAACCGGGTTCGCTCTGGGGATTGCCTTTATGTTCTGGCTGTGGGCTCAGATTTCCCCTGAATCCATGATTTCCGCCTTCAATGACGATCCGGAAGTCATTGCCACAGGGGTTCCATTCTTCAGGACATGCAGCTATGACTACCTGATGGTTACTCTGGTTTTCTGTCTGAACGGATATCTGAACGGAAGATCAAAAACCATGTGGACTATGGTCAGCTGCACATTCGGGGCTCTGTGTCTTAGAGTGCCTCTGGTATGGCTTTGTGCAAAAATATCCTGCGGAGACATGGGACTGCTTGGAACTGCGGCTCCCGCAGTATCCTTTATTATGGCAGCCTACACTGCTGTCTATGTCCTTTATGAAGGAAAAAAATGGAAGGAAAAGAAACCAGGAAAGTCTATGATCTGAAAACCTTCCGGAACAGGGCCAGATGCTGCTCTGCATTTGTCCGCCAGGAATATCTTTTGATATTTTCAAAACCTTTTTCCACAAGGGAATCTCGGACTGATTTTTCCTGAATACGAAGAAGTGCATCTGCCAGAGCTTCAGGACTGTAAGGATCAGTCAGAAGAGCACTGTCTCCTGCAACCTCAGGACAGCTGGCTGCAGTGCCTGTAATGACAGGACATCCACAGGCCTGGGCTTCCAGAACAGGCAGACCGAACCCTTCATAAAGCGAAGGATACAGATAGCAGTCTGCCAGATTGTAGATACCGACAAGTTCATCCTCCGGCAGGAAACCAAGCTTTACAATACGGTCTTCCAGACCTGCATCTTTTATATACCGGAAAACCTCTCCGTCATTCCAGGACTCCCCGGCGGTAAAATACAGCATATGTGGAATCCGGTCCTTAACAAGCTCAAAAGCTCTGACTATAGTGAGAATATTTTTTCTTGGGC
>JAZRYV010000094.1:0-1514 GCA_045600925.1 Spirochaetota bacterium | reverse complement strand
ATTCAGGCATAATAATTACCGCATCCTCCTGCTTTTCCGATGACATCTTTCTTTCGTAATCAGCCAGATAATTATACACTATGAAGTGTCTGTCCGAATACTCATGATGCAGATCATACTGATAGATATGGTTCATGGATTTCTTTATCTGACTGCTCAGCTTTCTTATATCATCCGATCGTCCTGAAGGTCCTTCATCAGCGCTGAAGGTTACCGGCATATGTTTGTAGAAACATCCTGACGTATGCTCTGTATCCTTCTTTTCTCTGCCGTTAAAGAACATAAAAATGCTGAAGCCATTGCCCGGTATTTTTTTCTTTAATGCCTCTGAAAATGCCGCAAGGAAAACATCCGAACAGCTGATGTTTTCTTTTACGCATTTTTCGTGGATCCCTTTTGTATTTACTGTTTGCGTCAGGTCTGCATAAACCGGAACATCTCTGTCCGGACAGACACTTTCCGGATACTTTGCAGGAGGATATGCAAGCAGCAGCCTGTCGAAGTATTTTCTGTCTTCCTCACATTTTTCTGTTTCTCTGTAACTCAGATCCTCCTCAAGCATTTCATAAAAACCTGTTTTTTCCGGTGTCATCCTGTTTCGCTCAAGATATTCTCTGAAATCTCTGTAAAACAGCCAGATCGAATACCCGTCCAGAAGCAGATGATGAATATCAATAAAAAGAAAAACTTCTTTTTCACAGCGGTATATTTCACATCGGACCAGATCTTCGTTCATAATATCGAACCTGCGTATCCGTCCTTTAAAAAACCCGGTGTCAGGGCGGAAAGAAAGATCGTATTCCGTGAATTCAGGTCTCCAGTTTTCCCTTCTGATAAACACCGGTTTTCCGTTTTTCGTGCCGATCCCTGACTTGAGTCCCGGATGAGTATCAATAAGGGAGAATATCATGTTCTTTGCTCTTTCTTCCCCGATTTCCGAAACATCAATAATGAACGGTGTATTGTACGACAGCAGTCTGTCATCTCCAAGACTGTTCATATAATTTGTCCTGTCAAAGATAAAAGCGGCAGAGCCTGTGACAGGATACTCGTTTCTGACCGGAAAAGAGTTTTTCTTTAAAGAAACCGGTCCTTCTGACAGGGGTTTCTTCTGTTCTTTTTTTCTTATGATGTCTTCTGCTATAAGGTGCGGCGTATCAAGCCTTGTCAGTTCTTCTGCCGGAATGTCAACAGAAAACCTGGATTCTATTTCCATCTGTAATTGGATCGCTGATAAGGAACTGATTCCGAAATACTTCAGACTGTCCTCTGCTCCTACCTTCGAAATCCCTGTTACAGAAGTAATGATCTCTGCCACCTCTGCTTCAATTTCTCCCTGTGGCTTCACATACTCCTTCTGTCTTCTCTCCGGTTCCTTAAGTTTCTCTCTGTCTATCTTCCCGTGTACATTCTTTTCAAATTCCTTCTTATGTACAAAAAATGCCGGTACCATGTATCCGGGAATGCTTTTTCTCAGTTCATCTGCAAGCTTACTCCCTTCGAGCTCTTTTCCG
>JAZRYV010000093.1:0-7167 GCA_045600925.1 Spirochaetota bacterium | reverse complement strand
CGTCTGCGCGTAACATAGCGGACTGCATATTATCGCTCATGGCATTTACACCGGAATCGGTAAGCATGTCCATGAAAATGTCGCCGTTATGTAATTGAAACGTGTTGAATCCTGCATCGTAAATTTTACGGATACGCTCATCAACAGGCAGTAAGTTAAGCTGCTGAACGATCTTCACCTTGTGCATTTCAAGGGGAATGGGATCGTGTTTGTAAAATTTAATAGCGGGCATTACCCTTCCTCCATTATTAGTTTTTATTCTGTGACTTTAAATTAAAAGCTCTCCTGCTGTAAAGCATTTCAGAAATTTTAATTTAAAAATTTAAAAAAAGAATGGGGAAGGGCTGATTTTAACAGTTCCGGCCTGAATTTAGTCTATATTTCATAGTCCATGCAGATACGCAGTCTGGTATTCGGACGTACCAGTCTGTCTGCCACAGCCGTATGTTCCGGATGGGATGCGTAAACCTTCAGTGCTTCAGGGCTGTCCAGAAGGGCATCAAGCATTACATCTGCATTGGAAGATTCCAGACATTCAGTCTGTACATGAATCTCCTTCAGTCCCGGAATTCGGCCTGCAAGTGCTTCCAGAGAGGCTTTGATTCCGGCCTTCACGGTGTTTCTCTCATCAGACAGCTCATCTTTAAGCTGCCATAAGATGATATGTTTAATCATTTTTTTACTCCTTTCTTTTATGACATATTTCAGAATATATGACGTTAAAATAAACTGTACTTATTTTGCAGCACTGTTTTTATATCAGATTCCCAGGAATATAGCTGTTTTTAAGATCGACCAGAAAAGGTCTGCCGTTTTTTTTTTTTTTTCATAAATAAACGAGTTTTTGTTTACTGTTTCATTTTATGAATCATATATTATGCAGCAGTAAATAATAAGGAGGAAGCTGTGCTTGGTGCGCTGGCAGGAGATATCTGCGGTTCTGTTTATGAATGGGACAATATTAAAACAAAGGATTTTGAACTGTTTAAGGACAGGTGCTTTCTTACTGATGACAGTTATATGACAGCTGCTTTGGCAAAAGCCATTCTGGAGTGCAGGGGAGATTATGACAGACTTCCGGCTCTGGCAGTTAAATGGATGCAGCAAACAGGACGGATGTATCCGGATGCAGGATACGGTTTTAGTTTTTTTGAATGGCTCTGGCTTAAGAATCCGGTCCCCTATAACAGTTTCGGAAACGGTTCTGCAATGCGTGTAAGCGCCTGTGCTTATGCTGCAGACAGTCTTGTGGAGGCTCTCAGCCTTTCCCGGAAAGTGACAGAGGTTACCCATAATCATCCGGAAGGAATAAAGGGAGCTGAGGCTGTGACTGCTGCCATATGGATGGCTCTTCACGGAAGCTCCATTCAGGAAATCAGAGAGTATGTTGATAAAAATTATTATCCCATGAATTTTACCCTGAATGAAATACGTCCTTCATACAGCTATGATATTACATGTCAGGGAACTGTCCCTCAGGCCATTACGGCTTTTCTGGAATCCACAGGATTTGAGGATGCTCTTCGGAATGCAGTTTCCATAGGAGGGGACAGTGATACTGTGGCAGCCATTACTGGAAGCATTGCAGAGGCATATTACGGCATTCCTGAAGATATAAGGAAGACAGTCCTGAGTTATGCGGATGATTTCATTTCCGGAATTATCCGTGAATTTGAGGCAAGGTTCGGAAGTGTTCCTGAAAAGAAACATCCGATGAAAGAGTGATGGCTGCAGGGACAGATCCTGTTCCGGTTCTGTCCGCAGATATTATGCCTTAGGCAGATGCCATTTGTATCTTGCTGCAAGGATTCTGAGTATTACTACGATAATGATTCCGGAAAGCATGGCCAGTGTTTCATTGAACTGAATAAGTGCAGTAAAGACCATGGCACCTGAAAGGCTTGCAAGAGCATAAAAATGTCTGACAAAAATCATTGGCTTTTCAGCTGCAAAAATGTCCCGGACAACTCCGCCTCCCACACCTGTAAGCACTCCCAGAAACATCTGCAGCCAGATATTGTCAAAATTCAGGGCAGTCCTGCATCCTATTACAGTAAATGTACCCAGTCCTACTGCATCAGTGAAAACAATCAGTCTGCTGTCCAGATCCACATGATGTCTTACTCCAGGAATAAAAACCAAAATTGAAAATCCAATGGCAATGAAGGCATAGACCGGGTTTGTAAGACCTGAAGGAGGAGTGGAGCCGATCAGAACATCTCTGATTATGCCTCCTCCTATGGCAGTAGTAATGCCAAGAATCACAACGCCAAGAATATCCATCTTTTTTTCTATGGCAGTCATGGCCCCGGAAACAGCAAAAGCTGCTGTTCCTATAATTTCAAAAATGAAATACATACGCTTTGTTCCTTTTACTTATGATTATCTGGACAGGAATTTCCTGTGCAGGCAGATTTTTATCTGAAATTTCTACTGTCTTAATATGTTTTTTCCTGTCTTGTCCTTGTTTATTTTTCAGTCTTTTCTTTCACCTGCTGTTAAACAGTGACTTTGACAACTGTGTAATCATATGGGAAGCTATGGAGCTGAATGCAATTCATTTTTCATCATCAGAAAAGATATTTTAGTTTATTATCCGACACTAAAACAGGGTAACAGCCGCAGCAGTGTGTTCTGAGGTCAGGGGATGCCGGAACAGGGATCAGTCCTGTTTCCCCAGGTATTTTGAAGCTTCTTTAATACTGAGTGGAGCCAGTTCTGTTTTGAACTTTTCAATAAAACTTTCAACCCATTCAGGATTTACTTTGCTGTATTCCCTGAGGCTCCAGCCAGTCGCTTTGTTTATGAAGAATTCTTTGCTGCCCAGATTTGCAGCAATTATTCTCTCAAGGAGTTTTTCATCTGTATGGTTTTTGAATTTCTGCTGAAAATTTATGGCAGTTCTTCTGAGCCAGATGTTTTCATCGGAAGCCTATTGACCCATGACTTCCTTCAGCCCGGGATCCTTCATGACTGCAGCCCCTGCAAAAACAAATTTGTTCTGCATATAGGCAGACATCACCACGGCCTGTTTCGGGTCAGTGTTTTCTGCTATGAGGTTTTTTATTTTCTGAATCATGTTATTCTGCATAAGGTTTATTCCCATACAAGCAGGGCAATGATCTCAATATGGCTCGATTGCTGCGAATGGATATCCTTGGTATGCTGAAACATATCCAGGAAATCGTTCGTATGCGGAAAACTATCTAAAAAAATGGTAATGGGGATAATATCCACCGTTTACGGTGCTATGCTTTCTCTATTAAATAACCTGCATCGTTTGCAGCTTTAATAAAATTGACAATATTATCTATGCCCCATTGTGAACAAACTAATACCGTTTCTCCTGAATACAAAGTAATAGGGGCGTCAACAAGGTATCTCTTTTGACCACCTTCACCTCTGTCCTTTTTGCTGACTTCTGAATCCAACTTCACTACACCTTTAGATCCTTGAATTTCGTCAGGAAATGCTCTTTTTAAATCATCGATATTGGTTATATTATTATCATCAACAAATTTCTGGATAACAGCATGAACAAGCCTTGTTTTATTAAATACTTTCTCATCAAATTTATACGTGGTATAGTCACGAAATGTTTTTGTTATCTTATTAAGCACCGAAGAGTCGACCTCATCAGACAACTCATTTAAAACAGAGCATAATAAGTTCTTGTTTTCTTTAATAAAATCATCAAGAATTCTCTTTTCTTCACTACTAATTGCCATAGAACAATCTCCTTTTTCATTATCATCTTGATAAGACAGGCATTGTAAATATATTTTTATGTTATTTTTTGATTCACTATCAGCGCAAAGATACAACGAAGGCTCAATGACATAGTCAACAAGTTCTTGATATGTCATCCGCAAATAATGATAATCCTTTTGTTTGACTTTACTTTTGTATTCTGGAAATAAAAAAATATAAATTGGAGCATAATATTTATTTTTATCGTTATACTTATCTTCACTCCATTTGAAATACTGAACTGTTTGGTCCTTTGATTTGCCGTTTTCTTTTGATTTAACCTTGTTTTCAATTACAATAGGCAAGATTTTGTCCTTTGTTTTCACCAGAATATGAATGTCAATATTTTCAATTTCTCTATCAACTTCTGCACCGATAATAAACCCCTTCTCATAGAACTTCCGAACAAGGTTCAAATCCAACCTTGAGTTGGCATTATCGGTTTTATCCTTCAAGAATTCCATGCACATGATTAATTGTAACAATGGAAACGTGTGAAGCGAATGTGAACCATTTGAATCTAAAAGCCATGAAATAAAGTTACTGTGCATTTGTTCCAATCTGGAAACCTTTGTTATACCAAATATATTACCTGAATGATATTTGTTATACTCGTTGTATGACTGTGATTTCTTTATATCAAATATGTTTTTCGTTAATTTGCTCATTACATATCTCCTAATAGACTTTTCAAAACTGTACTGCATAGAACGAACATGTACATTTTGAAGGAAGCTAATAAGTTGATTTTAAGCCTTTAGGCTTTGCCAGTACGCCTTTCTTTTTTCATCCGCAATGTGAAGTTTTTATCTTCTTTCTTCAAGCCTTTTATCCTTCTTGCCGGTTTTGTCAAAAACAGTTGGCACTTATTTCCCGAGTCAGTCAATCATTTTATGCAGCCTGACCAAATTTTGCAAAGTACCTCTGTCTTTTAATGACCGATCGAGTTCATCCGTTTTTATTCAACAGTGATACGGTGTTTGGCTTCATTTAGTTTGGACAAGAGGCACACCGTCTCTATATGCATGGTACATGGAAACATGTCTATAAGAGTGAGCTTTTTCAGAAAATAGCCTGCTGAAATAAAGTCCTTAAGATCCCTTGCAAAAGTAGACGGATTGCAGGATATGTATATGAATCTGTCAGGTCTCATTGCGTTTATGGTTCTTCTGGTCCGCTTATCCAGTCCGGCTCTGGGAGGATCTGCAATTACCACATCATAATGTTCCCTGAAGGGATGGATTTCTGCTCCGTCCTTTGCTTCAAAGGATACATTTTTTATTCCGTTAAGGACAGCATTCTGTTCCGCCATTTTTATGCTGCTTTTGTTTATGTCCACTCCATGGCCGGCGGCACCTGAACGTGCAAGATAGAGTGTAAAGAAGCCTGTGCCGCAGGCAATGTCCAGAAATTTCATGCCGGGAACAAGGGCTGCATATTCACCGGCGATCTGCTGCATTTTTCCCCGAAGGAACCTGTTTGCCTGGAAAAAATTGTCTGTTCTGCGCCGGTACTGTATGCCGTTTTCCTGTTCTGTAAGAATCTGTTCCGGGTCCGTGAACAGGTTCCCGGCCGGATCTGCGGCAGCCCGGAAACTGCCTTTGATTCCGGAAGGCTTTGCCTTCATAAGATTCTCCGACAGAAGCAGGCAGCCGACGGATGGAAAGGGGCACAGTTCATTGGTTCCTCTGCGGAAGAAGCCGGCGGCTCTGCCGTCAGTCTTGATTCCGGCATGGGATCTGTAGTGAATTCTTGGTCCTGAAACGGTATTTATGACAGGAAGGTCCTCATCAGCCATTCCTGCTGTACGTTTCAGTGCATCCATGAGAATATCATGCTTTAATTTAAGTTCATTTTCGTAGTCAGTAATCAGGTAAGAGCATCCTCCGCATTCACTGAAAACAGGGCAGGGCGACTGAACTCTCCGGGGAGATGGCTCCTTTAGTGCCAGAATACGTCCGAAGGCGTGGCTTTTTTTTTCGCTGTAAAGCTCTGTATCCACAGTATCACCGGGAATGGCCTTTTCCACAAAGATAACCTTTCCGTCACTGTATCCAAGGCCGTATCCGCCGTAAACAGGCTTTTCAATTTTAAGATCTTTGATTATCATACAGGCTCAAAATCAATTCTCATATTTTCAAGGTCTGCAGATACAAGCCTTACACGGATTTCATCTCCCAGCCTGTATCTTCTGCTGAATCTTTTCCCTGTAACAGTATATTCATCTTCCTGAATAAGATAGTAGTCATCTGTCATCAGCCTCAGTGGGACCATTCCTTCCATGGGAGAATCCTTCAGTGTCACATAAAAACCGTATCTGCTGACTCCGCTTACATATGCTGCAAATTTTTCTCCTTCACGTCCGGACAGCAGCCTGCATGTCTTCAGCTTTAGAAGATCCCTCTCTGCCTTCTGGGCAGTCCTTTCCATCTCCGAAGTGTGTCCGGCCTTTGCTGCAAGTTCTTCGTTTTCATACAGATGGCCTGTTCCTGCCAGAAAACTTTTCAGGCAGCGGTGGACAGCAAGGTCAGGGTATCTTCTTATGGGAGATGTAAAATGTGTATAGTCTGCAAAGCCAAGACCGAAATGCCCCAGTGGAACAGTATCGTAGCAGGCCTGAGCCATGGTTTTAAGAACAGCCATGTTTACTGCTCTGCTGCAGGCCTGTCCCTTTACTGCTTTGATTATTCGCTGTATGGTCTCTCCAGGATCCCCGGACTGTTTTATTTTTATGCCCATGGAACGGATGAACTTTATAATTGAAAAAATCTTTTCCCCGTCAGTTTTTTCATGAACACGGAAGATGGCAGGAATCTGTTTTTCCCTGAGCAGGCAGGCCACAGCCTGGTTGGCAGAAAGCATGCATTCTTCTATAAGTCTGTGGCTCTTCAGCCTTGGAGCATATATCAGGTTCCGGACAGCTCCGTTTTCATAAACAGGAACTGCATCCGGAATATCCAGATCCAGTTTTCCTTCTCCAAGTCTACGCTCATAAAGAACCTGAGTCAGTGAGTCAAGAAGTCTCAGCATGGAGGAAACCTTTGTTTTCCGTCCTCCGGAGATCATGGCCTCTGCTTCTTCATAGGTGAGACGGCGTGATACATTTATTATGCCTGTATGGAATTCTTTTTCCAGCAGTGTGCCGTCAGGCGAGTAGAGCATTTCAACGGACAGTGTCAGACGGTCCTTTCCTTCCCTCAGTGAGCATAGATCATTGCACAGAATTTCCGGCAGCATGGGAATTACCGTATCCCCAAGATAAAAGCTGGTGGAACGGGCAAAGGCTTCCCTGTCAAGAGGTGAATCTTTTTTTACATATTCAGATACATCTGCAATATGAACATAAAGTCTTATGCAGTCACCTTCCTGTTTTGCGGATACTGCATCGTCAAAATCCTTTGCATCTGCTCCGTCAAT
>JAZRYV010000092.1:0-2726 GCA_045600925.1 Spirochaetota bacterium | reverse complement strand
ATTGCCCCCAGCAGCTTTGTATTCTCAAGCGGGAAGAAATTTCAGATGGGATCCATGTATGGCAGCATGAGCTTTTTATCCATAGATGCTTCGGACATTTCGGACAGAATGCTTGCTGATTTTTTAAACATGGAGAGCAGTCAGATCGTGACCATGCATATCCAGTCGGTGGATCAGAATCAGGCAATTAAGACAGTAAAACATACCATTACTGAACTTGACAGAAGCAAGATTGAAGAGCAGAAAAAGGCGGTGCGTTCCGGTTATGATATGGACATCATTCCCTCGGACCTTGCCACCTTTGGAAAGGATGCAAAAGCCCTTTTAAAGGAACTGCAGTCCCAGAATGAGAGAATGTTTTTGCTCACCTTTTTGATCATGAATACAGGAAGGACAGAGGCTGAACTTGAGAACAATGTGTTTCAGGCGAAGTCCATTGCACAGAAGCATAACTGCAATCTCATCAGACTTGATTTTCAGCAGGAACAGGGTCTTATGAGCTGTCTTCCACTTGCCAGTAATCTGGTGGATGTGCACAGGGGAATGACTACTTCCAGCACAGCCATCTTTGTACCTTTTACCACCCAGGAGCTATTCCAGGCGGGAGAAGAGAGCCTTTATTATGGACTGAACGCACTTTCCAATAACCTGATCATGGTGGACAGAAAACTTTTAAAGAACCCTAATGGACTAATCCTTGGTACTCCCGGTTCCGGTAAATCCTTTGCAGCCAAAAGGGAGATTGCCAATGCGTTTCTGGTAACAGATGACGATGTGATTATCTCAGATCCTGAGTCGGAATATTCACCCTTGGTGGAAAGATTTGGTGGGCAGGTGATTAAGATTAGTCCAACTTCAAACCAGTATGTGAATCCCATGGATATCAACATGAACTATTCTGATGATGACAATCCCATTGCTCTGAAGGCAGATTTTATTCTTTCTTTGTGTGAACTGATTGTAGGAGGAAAAGAGGGTTTGCAACCCATTGAAAAGACAGTAATCGACCGTTGTATCCATCAGATTTACCAGAGATATTTTGAGGATCCGGTACCGGAGAAAATGCCACTTCTGGAGGACCTTTACAATGAACTGTTAAAACAGGAGGAAGTGGAAGCAAAGCATGTGGCTACTGCCCTTGAAATCTATGTGACAGGTTCCTTAAATGTTTTCAACCACAGGACCAATGTGGATATCACAAACAGACTGGTATGTTATGACATCAAGGATCTTGGAAAGCAGCTGAAGAAAATCGGTATGCTTGTAGTGCAGGACCAGGTGTGGGGAAGGGTTACTGAAAACAGAACCCAGGGAAGATCTACCAGATACTACATGGATGAAATGCATCTGCTTCTCCGTGAGGAACAGACAGCAGCCTACACTGTGGAAATCTGGAAACGATTCCGTAAATGGGGTGGTATTCCTACCGGCATTACCCAGAATGTAAAGGACCTTCTTTCCTCGAAGGAAGTGGAAAATATCTTTGAGAACTCTGATTTTATTTATATGTTAAACCAGGCGGTAGGAGACCGTCAGATTCTGGCAAAACAGCTGAATATCAGTCCTCACCAGTTATCCTATGTAACCCATAGCGGAGCCGGTGAAGGGCTGATTTTTTATGGGAACGTAATTCTGCCTTTTGTAGACAGATTCCCTACGGATATCGAGCTGTACAGCATTATGACGACCAGATTGTCAGAGGTAACGGAAGGAAATAAACAGGCATAGGAGTATGAGGAATGGATGAATTCTACACAGGAGAAAAGGAATTCTCCCGAGGAAGGAACTTCTCAAGAGAAGAGAAATTCTCTCGTGAGAAGAAGCCCTCCGGGGAAGAAACGGAAAACAGAAGGGAACTGACTTATGGGAAGAAACTGAAAAATGAACAGTCCAGTAAGGAGGCTCTGGGAAAGAAACTCAGGACGGGCAAGGCTGAAACCGAAGAGGAGAAGGTTCTTGTCACAGGGCGAAGGAGGCAGAGCGTTTTACGGGAAAAAGAGACCGGATCGCCGAATGCCAAAGCAGAAAAAAGTAGCGGGCTGAAACGGGAAACACAGGTAAACAGAAGTAGCAATATTTCTTCCGTGACAGCCCTGCCCAGAGCATTTGCAGGTGTTGTGCAGGAGTCGACAGAGGATTCCGAAGATTCCCAGGACAGTGGAAGAGATGTGCTGAATACCGGGGAAAGAATCCTGAAAAGCACTCTGTATGATAATAAGAAAAAGGGTGCAGGAAAAGCCATAAAGGGTTATGGAAAAAAGCTTCATGGAAGAAAAGCAGTGACACAGGCCGGGAGTGAGGTTGTGAAGACACAGAAGGAAGTAGTCCGAAAAGGAATACGGGCTTCTGCACAGGCTGCGTATTCAGCAACTGGTGTGGTTCAGACGGTTGTAGGTGCTGTAAAAGGTGTAGTGGTTACTACCATTGAAACAGGTGTGAAACTTGGGGAGAAGGTGGTGGGAACTCAAAAGAAAAATCCCCTTCCATTAGTGGCAATGCTGATTTTAGTTTTCATGGCGTACTGGCTTTCTGCAAATACCAATTTTACCAGCCTGGTTCTGACAGGTACCATGCAGCCGGTCATGGCAACTTCCTATGCGTCATCAGACAAAACCATAAAAAAAGTGGATAAGGCTTACAGTGCTCTGGAAAAAGAAATTCAGGACCAGATTGACGGCCTGGAGGAGAAATATCCGGGGAAGGATGAATACAAATATAACTGTGAT
>JAZRYV010000091.1:0-2498 GCA_045600925.1 Spirochaetota bacterium | reverse complement strand
TACAGGCATCGGCTACTTCATGTATTTTGCATCACTGAAAAACATCAATGCCCAGTCCGCAGCTGTTCTGAGCTACATAGATCCGGTTTCAGCCATTATCCTGTCGGCCATGATTCTTCATGAACCACTGGGGCTGTCAGGAACCGCAGGTGCAGTTCTGATTCTTGGATCGGCTCTGGCCGGTGAGCTGAATTTTCACAGAACGGAAAAGAAGTAACCGGTACTGCTGTCATGCAGTTTAGGAATAAATCATCATTCACATTAATCCCGAAAAGGTGTAAAACCGGCATAAAATTAATCTTGAAAAGGTGTAAAATTCTTATTGAATTAATCCTGAATCGGTGGAAATATGTCTTCGGCAGAGGGGAAATATGGAACGTAAAATTGAACAGAAGATGCTTGAATGGAAAAGAAATAGTGCCGGTCACACTGCTCTGCTGATTGACGGAGCCCGGCGTACAGGGAAGAGTTATTCAGCAGAGGCTTTTGCACGTAAATATTACCGTTCATATATTCTGATTGATTTTAACAGAGCAGGCCGGGATGTCATGGATCTGTTTGAACATTATCTGAATAATCTGGATGATTTTTTCATGTATTTGTCAGCTATGTACAGCGTCAGGCTGTATAAAGGTGAGTCACTGATTATTCTGGATGAGATTCAGCTGTTTCCGAGGGCAAGGGCTGCTGTAAAATATCTTGTTGCAGATGGACGTTATCATTATATGGAGACCGGATCCCTCCTGTCTGTTCGTAATAATATTTCTGATATTGTTATTCCTTCAGAAGAAAGACATATAAAAATGTACCCCATGGATTATGAAGAGTTCCTGCTGGCGTCAGGAGAGGAACCTCTTATGGAAGCTGTCAGAAGCAGATATGAATCCGGTGATTCAATGGGAGAAGCACTTCATCGAAGGGCAATGAATCTGTTCAGACAGTATCTGCTTATAGGAGGAATGCCTCAGGCTGTCAGTTCCTGGACTGAAAACAGAGATTTTGAAGAAGCAGACAGCATCAAAAGAGATATCCTTTCGCTGTATCGTCAGGATATTGTAAAACACGCCCGTGGTTATGAACGGAAAGTTGAGTCTGTTTTTGATGAAATTCCGGAACAGCTTTCCCGGCATGAAAAAAAATTTGTTCTGTCCAGCCTGGGCACCGGTTCAAGATTCAGAGACTATGAGGATTCTTTCATGTGGCTGGAAAATTCCATGATATGCAACATCTGTTATAATTCCACGGAACCATCTGTTGGAATCAGGCTTAACAGAGACAGGACAACTATGAAAATATACATGGGGGATACAGGGCTGCTCATAAGCCATGCTTTTGATGAAAACGGCCTGGTCAGTGAAGAAGTATACAAAAAAATACTTTCAGGAAAGCTTGAATTTAATGAAGGCATGATTTTTGAAAACATTGCTGCTCAGATGCTGACGGCTGCCGGTCACAGACTCTATTTTTATTCCAGTTCTTCCAGAACGGATAAGGAAAGCCGTATGGAAATAGATTTTCTGCTTACCGGAAAGAAGATCGGCAGCAGGCATAATGTTTCTCCTGTTGAAGTTAAATCAGGCAAACGCTATACCTATTCATCTCTGAAAAAATTCATGGCAAAATACAAAAGTCAGCTTAACAGTCCGTTTATTATTCATACAGGCGATTATATGGAAAAAGAAGGAATAATTTTTCTGCCTGTTTACATGACCGGTCTGTTATAGCCTCTGAATATCTGCAGATGATAAGCCGGATATGGATGTTTCCCTGTACGTGGGAGATCCTGTCTCTTTCTCTGGGCATCTGTTTTTTCCCGGATTCTGAAATATACTTGAAAAATTAGCAATAATAAGATAAATGTAATCAACCCATATTTTTAAGAAAGGTTACTTCATGAAGATTCTTGCAGTAAAATTGCGCAACAGCTTTCAGATTTATACTCTGGAAAAGAGCGATATTTTCATCAGTCAGGACTCCATGGCTGTTGTGGAAACGGAACACGGAGTTGATCTGGGCCGTATTATAAAGATGTCCAAGCCTGCAGAAGACAAAAATCAGCCTTCTGCAAAAATTCTCCGTAAAGCCACAAAAGAAGATCTGGCAGAGATTCCCGTAATCGAAGAACTGGAAAAAAATGCCTACGATGTGTGCCGGGAAAAGGCAGCAGCCAGGAATCTTAACATGAAACTTATTTCCGTCAAGGTACTCTTTGACAGAACAAAGATCATTTTCTACTTCGTTGCAGACAACAGGGTGGATTTCCGGGAACTTGTTCGTGAACTGGCAGGCATTTTCAGAACCAGAATTGAAATGCGTCAGATCGGTGTCAGGGATGAGGCAAGGCTGGTAAGCGGATACGGTCCCTGCGGAAGAATACAGTGCTGTGTAAATCAGAGAGAGGAATTTGATCCGGTTTCCATAAAAATGGCCAAGGAACAGAATCTGAACCTGAACTCTCTGAAAATCTCCGGCATGTGCGGCAGGCTTCTGTGCTGCCT
>JAZRYV010000090.1:0-1325 GCA_045600925.1 Spirochaetota bacterium | reverse complement strand
ATGCCGTTGTCTCAATACCTACATCCGATGCTTTCCCATCCCTGAATCTGTCTCACGCTGTACAGATTATCTGCTATGAGCTTTTCATGGCCAGCACAAGGCGGCTTCCGGCACGAAGTTTTACTCCCCTTTCGTCTGATCATATGGATTCCATCTGTGGTCATCTTATAGAGAATCTCAGGAGTATAGGCTTCTTTAAGATCGATGGTTCTGCCGAGATGCAGAGATTTTTCAGGGATATTTTCTCCCGTGCCATGATGTGCCGTGAAGAAGCTGACAAGCTGGACCGGATTTTTACAAAAGTGGCTGGGATAAAGCGCAAGATAGAAAATGATGAATGGGAAGTTAAATGATATTTAGAAAGATTCTCTTTCTTTTTTTTCTGTCTGCATTTTTAACCGTAAATTCATATTCCATCACAGAAAAAGAAGCTGTTGAGCAGATTAACACTTACTTTCAGACAGGAATGCCTTCGAAGGCCATCAGCCTCGCCGGCAGATTCACAAGTCAGAGCATGCAGCGTCTGAAGTTCATTGCAGCTGTAAAGGCAAAAAGCCTGAACTATGCCGAAAAGACACTTTCACGACTACAGAATCCAGATGGAGAACTTTATTATTATATCGGACTCTTTTATGAGCTTAAGGGCGATTATAAAAAAGCGATGGAGATGTACACAGCATTTTCCGGCGATAACATGTTCTGTGCCATAAGTCTTTTTGCTGCCGGCAGATGTGCCGAAAAACTTGATGACCTCAGAACTGCGAAGGTCTGCTACGACAAGGCTGCGGCAAGCAGTTTTTCTCCCCCGAGTGTGCCAGAAAAAACACTTCCTGCAGATTTTTCAATTAAAAAATCGGATCGGATCGTCAGAGCATGTCTTGGAGAAGGCATTTTAAGCGTAACTGTTACATTGAGCAGCAATGATGAAAATGTCGATATTACATGTCAGGATGGAAAGATTGTACTTCTTAAAAACGGACGCATAATCGATAAAAAGAACTCTGGTTACAAGATTTTCTGTCAGGATGACAAAGGGACTGTAACTATCTCCAACATAATGACAACAGCCAGGACAAGTGTAAACCTTCCAAGTGTAAGCACATTCAGGGGTCAGATTGAATTTCTGATCCGCGATAATGCTCTCATGCTTATCAATCATATTGACCTTGAGGAGTATTTATGCGGTGTTCTGCCATCTGAGATGTTTTCAAGCTGGCCGGATGAAGCCCTTAAGGCTCAGGCAGTTGCAGCCCGCAGCTATATACTTTTAAGGATGCTTTCCTCTGGAAAGAAAGATTATGATGTCTATATAGTTAAAAACACTG
>JAZRYV010000089.1:0-1012 GCA_045600925.1 Spirochaetota bacterium | reverse complement strand
TAAGGACCATCTTCAGCAAGATAGTCAAATACGAAAACACGTACCGGTTCAGTGTCTTTTACCTTGCTTTCAGCTTCATCGACTCTGCTTTTTATACCGCTGACAACTTCCTCAGCCTTGTCTTCTATCTGAAATATTTTTCCGAGATTGTAGAAATCCTGATAAACATCTTCAACATCTGCACCAAGCTTGTAGCCTTCGATAGATGAAAGGGAAGCTATACCGTATTTCTGGAGTGTGTCATGCTGTGTTCCGTTCTTTTCACTGAACGCACTGCTTCTTCCGTAAATGAAATCCGGAGAAACATCAAGGAACTGTTCGAGTGTTGCAGCTTTTTCAGCGAGAACAGGAAGAGCTTCATATTCATCTCTCCATTCAGGATTTATCTTTGAGTTTGTATAGCAGGTATATATGATCTTGTCCTTGTGGCCAAGAGCCATGAGTTCATCACCTGCGTTTGCATTTGCTGCAATAACTGTTTCAGGTACTTTTGTGAATGTTACTACCTTGTCTTCATAAGTTACGAGATCAAAAGGGAATACTGATTCAGTTTCTTCTGCTTTTTCAGTTGTATCTGCTTCAGGTGCTTCCTCTGACTGAACTGAAGTGGTTTCAGCAGCTGTATTTCCGGCAGCTTCTGTGGTTACAGCAGTAGTGCTGTTGTCTGCTGCTTCCTTCACATCGTTTGCACAGCTTGCAGTCATTAATGCAAGTACAGCAAATGCAGTTACCAAAATGGCTTTTCTTGAGTTTTTCATGATTTTTTTCCTTTCCTTCAGACGGTACATCGCCGTCTTCCTGTGGGCTTTGCCAAAAAATAAAATCCCCCAGGTACACTGTAAAGTGAACATGGGGAAACAAAAAACGCAAAAAAACAGATGCTGCAAAAATATATAATGCAGAATCTGGCCATTTTTAAATATTGTTTTCTGTTTTCCTCCGTCACTCGCAGAGTACAGCAAAAGAGATATGGCTGTCCTTGATATGCGGATAGCCTGCCGGCAGGTATTCT
>JAZRYV010000088.1:0-7600 GCA_045600925.1 Spirochaetota bacterium | reverse complement strand
CCTCATCCGTACTATAGTGACCCCGACCCCTCCTACTCCTGTTCCACCGGAACGAAAATCCGATACATACATGGACATCTTAAGCTGTTCCCTGACTGCTTTTTTCAGTGCACCTGTGCCCTGACCGTGAATGATTATGACAATGTCCGTATTGTTTTTGTACATATAATCAAGCCCTGATTCCATGGCTGCCAGACCGTCTGCAATGTGGTGTCCCCTGATGTCAATGGTGTTGTAGCTGGTCTGGACTGTTCCCGGAATATGACTTGAAGGCTGTTCCGGGATGAAAGACCTCTTAGCAGCTGCATCTTTTTTTTCTTTTTTCTTTTCTTTCCCTGTGACAGGTTCCGGAAGAAACAGAGTTTCCATTGGAAAACGGGCCTTTATGGTTCCTCCGAAGATGATCACTGCAGAAGAAAGGTCCGGACTTATGCTGTCTATGATTCCCTCCTTTTCAAGGGCAGCGGAGAATACTCTGTCTCCAGGCTTCAGTTCGGAAGGAACAAGTTCTCCTGTACGTTCCCGTATTTCCTTCTGCCTGTCCATGGCCATCCGTCTGTTCAGTTCTCCTTCCTTTTCGGAAAGCTCTTTCTGAATTTCCGAAGCCTTTTTTATGTCTGCAGTCTGAAGTTCACGGATTTTTTCCACAGCCTGCTGTTTCATCTGCTTAAGTTCATCCAGAAAAGCAAGGCCCTTTTCTTCTTTCAGTTCCTTGGAACGGATGTTCAGCTTCCGTTCTTTTTCACGGAGTCTTTCTTCTTCGGCTGTGAGTTTCTGCTGCCTCAGAGCCAGAGTGTTTTTTTCTTCTTCCATTTCCTGACGGAAACGCTGGGTTTCCTCCAGCAGTGCTTCCACTGAAAGATCCCGTTCGTCTGTAAGTTCAAGAGTTCTGGCAAGAATTGGTTCCGGAAGGCCGTAGTTCCCTGCTATTTCAATGGCGTAACTGACTCCCGGAAGTCCGGTTACAAGTCTGTATGTCGGACGGAGGGAGTCCAGATCAAATGATACTGAAGCATTTTTAAACCGGCTGCATGATGAGGCCAGTTCCTTAAGTTCGGAATAGTGGGTGGTTACAATGATCCTGCAGCCGGTATCCGCCATGTATTCCAGAACAGCCTGAGCCATGGCTGCACCCTGCCTGGGATTTGTTCCCACAATAATCTCATCTATCAGCACAAGTGTTTCAGGTGAAGCCTTTTCCAGCATCCGGTTAATGATGCTGATCTGTCCTGAAAAACTTGAAAGAGACTGCTGAAGATTCTGATCATCTCCGATATCGGCAACAATGGAACTGAAAACACCTATTTCTGAATCAGGGCTGGCCGGAATATGAAGTCCCATTCTGGTCATAAGAACTGCGCATCCTGCTGTTTTCAGAAGAACGGTCTTCCCTCCTGTATTGGCTCCGGAAATAATCAGGCAGTTCCATTTGTCTCCTAGATCAATGTCATTGGCCACAACAGTTTCAGGTTCCATGAGCTGAAGCAGGGGATGTCTTGCCTTTTTAAGACGTATTACAGGGCTGTCTGTGATTACAGGAGCTGCCCCCTTTATGGCTTTGCTGAACTTTGCCCCTCCGCTGATAAAGTCCAGATATGCAGCTGTCCGTATATTTCCTTTAAGTTCTGCTGCATGTTCTCCTGTAAGAGATGAAAGTACAGAAAGAATTTTTTCAATTTCGTTTTCCAGTTCCCTTCCTGCCATAATATACCGGTCATTAAGGGATCTTACGGAATCAGGTTCCAGATAGAAAGTTGATCCGCTGGCTGAAACATCCAGTATTGTTCCTCCTGTCCGTCCTCTGGCTCCGGCTCTGATGATTATACAGTACCGCTGATTTACAGTTGTAAAGATTCTGTCCTGTATTATTCCTTCCATGGAAGGGGAGTTTATTATGGCACTGAGTTTTTTTTCAAGAGCTGCTCTTGTTTCGTTAATTGAAGCTCTGAGCCTGCGAAGTACAGGATATCTTTCGGAGGAAAGTTCTCCTTCATCGGTTATTGAGACAGACAGTTCCCTGTCAAGTGCAGGACATGGGGCCAGCTCTTCCAGATGTTCCATCAGCACAGGAAACTCTTCACAGTGGGCTTTTATGAAACTGCGCAGGCGGAGGGTTCCGCGGAGAAAATTTTTAACTGCAAAGAGTTCATCCAGGGAAAGTAAGGATCCTTTTCTGCTTCTTTCAATAAGGGCAGATATGTCTGTGATGCCGCTGAAATCCATGACAGCATCCTGAATCTCAAGTTCCACAAGGGCTGTGATTTTCTGATGCTGAAGTATAATATCATCCTTTGAAAGAGGAACACATGCTCCTGCCCGTGCTTTCCCTGCAGATGTGGCACAGCATGACTGAAGTTTTTCCAGAATCAGAGGCCATTCCAGAATATTGAGATCCCGTTCATCAAAATTTGTATTCATGTTTTTTACCGGTCTGCAGATTTTCATTCAGCGTCTGTTTTTGTCATCCTTTTTTCTGATGGAATGTTACTGTAAAAATATATGAAAATAGCTTTACATCCCTGACTCCCTGAATAAACATCCTGTAAAACGATAATGATCCTGTTAAGGAGTAGCTATGAGCAGAAATTTAAAAGCAGCATCCGGTATTGTGCTGATGGCCTTTGCCGCGGCATGTTTTTTCCTTTCAGGAAAAAATGGATCAGGACTTCCGGAACTGCCTGCATGGACAGATGAACCTGATTATGTTCTTGTTCAGAAAGGACAGAATCTCCTGTTTTTTACACAGGAGGAAGGCAGATGGTTCATGGGAAAGAAAAAAATTCCTGCAGATGAAAAGGCAGTCTGTGAACTCGCAGACAGAATAAGAAATCTTAATCTGACAGAAAAGGCATCAAATGATCCTGAATATGAAAAATACGGTCTGGATTCTTCCTGTGAAACTGTGGTTATAATCAGAAAAGGAAAAAAACTTCTCAGCCGTGTATCTTTCGGAACAGCAGATCCGTCCGGAAACTTTACCTTTGTTAAAATCATGGAGCATCCTGGAGTCTTTACTGCACAGGGAACTTTTACCGGACAGGAACTTAATCCGGATGCATATCGGGACAGGGATGTGTGTCATATATCTCCGGAAGACATTGAATACATTGAAATCATAAGCTTCGGTAAAATGGTTTCTTTTAAAAAGAAGGAAGTCCCGGCTGCAGAAAGAAAAACATCTGACAGCACCGGAATACAGGAATGGGTATCTGCACATACTCCTGTGCCTGATCAGGAAAAAGTCATGACTCTTGTCCGCTCCGTTGCCGGCCTCAGGGCTTCCGGTTTTACAGATGAATTCAGGAATGAAGACAGTCCTGCGGCATCCGTATCAGTAAAGGCCGGAAAAGAATCTTTGTTTTTCAGCCTTTTTCCAGGTGAAAACGGGAAATATGTTCTTGTAATGCAGGATCTGCAGCATCCGATGATCATAGACTCAGAATCTGCAGAAAAAATTTTTATTAAAAATATTGCTGACTATGAAAAAAAACAGAAACCTGTTTCTGATATGAGTTCCAAATAAGAAAAAAACTGGATATTTAAAATGAACGATGAAAAACAGACACTTGTCCTTGCATCCGGCATTATTCCGGATGTGCTGAATATTGTTCCTCTTGCACAGAAACCTGTATTCCCAGGAATGATGGTTCCTGTTGTGCTTTCCGGAGAAGAACTGATTGAAACAGTGAACGCCATTTATGCGACAGAACACAAGACCGGAGGGGCAGTTTTAATTGTAAACGGTTCTCAGGAGCCGCCGATAAAATCCGCGCACCTTTATAAAACAGGATGTTCCTTTAAAATACTCAAGGTTACACCTGTGGAAGAAAACAGCATTCAGGTAATGGTTGCTGTTCAGAACCGTTTTGTCCTGGATGAAGTTCTTCAGGACGGACCTGTTATCTGCTGGAAAGTAAATCATATCTATGAAAAGACAGAAAAGACTTCTGATGAGATGAAGGCCTATTCCATGGCCATAGTATCATCTGTAAAGGAACTTGTAGCTGACAATCCAATGTTTCAGGAGGAATTCAAACTTTTCCTGAATAAATTTTCCCTGGATGATCCGGGGAAACTGGCTGACTTTGTCAGTGCCATGACATCAGCAGAATCATCTGCTGTTCAGGATATTCTGGAAACCTTTGATGTAAAAAAGCGTGTGGAAAAAGTTCTGCTTCTGCTGAAAAAGGAGATCGAGCTTAACCGTATGCAGAAGAAGATTTCCAAGCAGATTCAGGAAAAAATGAATGCCCAGCAGAAAGAGTTTTTTCTTAAGGAACAGCTCAAGGCCATAAAAAAGGAACTTGGAATTGAGAAGGATGAGAAAGCTTCTGAGATAGAAAAATTTCAGGAAAGAATAAAAGATCTGGTGCTTACTGATGAAGCAAAAAAGTGCATTGACGAGGAGATGGAAAAGCTGAAAATTCTGGAACCTCAGTCTGCCGAGTACGGTGTCAGCAGAAATTATCTGGACTGGCTGACTCTTCTTCCCTGGGGAAAGTTTTCTGAGGACAGCTATGATATAGAAAAAGCACGTGAGATTCTGGACAGGGATCACTACGGGCTGGATGACATAAAGGAAAGAATTCTGGAGTTCATAGGCACAGGAAAAATGAAAGGAAGCATTACAGGTTCCGTAATCCTTTTTGTCGGACCTCCTGGAGTTGGAAAGACTTCTATAGGAAAATCTGTGGCAGCAGCTCTCAACCGGAAATTTTTTCGATTTTCTCTTGGCGGCATGAGAGATGAAGCGGAGATCAAGGGGCACAGAAGAACTTACATCGGTGCCATGCCAGGCAAAATTATTCAGAGTCTGAAAACAGTAGGAGTCGCAAATCCGGTTGTCATGCTTGATGAAATTGACAAGATAGGTGCCAGCTATCAGGGAGATCCTGCATCTGCTCTTCTGGAAGTGCTGGATCCGGAACAGAATGTCAGTTTCCTCGATCATTATCTGGATGTGCGTTTTGATCTGTCCAATATTCTGTTCATTGCAACTGCCAATCAGCTGGATACTATCCCGGCTCCGCTGCTGGACAGAATGGAAGTAATGAATCTTTCCGGATATATTCTTCAGGAAAAACTGGAAATAGCAAAGAGATATCTTATTCCCAGACAGATAAAAGAACACGGTCTTAAAAAGAACATGATCTCTCTGGACAGCAGGGCAGTCAGAGGAATTATTGACGGCTATGCCAGAGAGGCCGGAGTCAGAAGTCTGGAAAATCATCTTAAAAAAATTATGAGAAAGGTGGCACTCCGGAATGCGGAAGGAAAAACAGATCCTGTTAAAATAACTGATTCCGGTCTGGAAGAATTTCTTGGCAAGCCAAGATTTGCTGATGATTCTCTGTATGACAGGCAGATTCCAGGTGTTGTCATGGGGCTTGCCTGGACCAGCATGGGAGGAGCCACACTGTATATTGAGGCAAAGGATGTTCCGTCAAAAAACAGAGGTTTTAAACAGACTGGCCAGCTGGGTGATGTTATGAAGGAATCCTCGGAGATTGCCTATACCTTTATCAGTTCCGGAGCAGGAAACTACGGCATTGACCAGGATTTTTTTGAAAAGAACATGATACATATTCATGTGCCTGCAGGTGCCACTCCAAAAGACGGACCTTCTGCAGGGGTAACCATGGCCACTGCCTTGTATTCCCTTGCAAAGGGAAAGCCTGTAAAGAAACATACTGCTATGACAGGAGAACTTACCATTACGGGAAAAGTCCTGCCAATAGGAGGTCTGAAGGAAAAGACCATTGCAGCCAGAAGGGCAGGTGTAAAGGACATTATTTTTCCCTTTGAAAACAAAAAGGATTTTGATGAGCTTCCTGATTTCATCAGAAAAGGTCTGATCCCTCATCCTGTAAAATATTTTGATGAAATACTTAAGATTGTTTTCTGAAAAATTAAAAAATCTCCCCTTAAGGGGAGATTTTTTATGAAGGATCATCGATGATTCAGCTTCCTGTGCGGCATTTTGCTGCAGTTTGTTCCTGAATTTTTGTCTTTACAAAAAGAATCTTCATTCCACAGTGAGAAAAGCAGGTGTTCCTGCTGAAGGGGGGAGTTCATGAAAACAAGACTCTTTACTGCTGTAATTATATGTCTGGGTATGGTGATGTTATCGTCTTTTATTTTCTCAGCACATGCTCAGTCTGGTCTCAGACAGCAGCTGAATGAAATACAGCAGAGATCAAAAGCTCAGTACAGGATCAGGCTTTTCGGACGGGACACCTCTGCATCCTGTAATGCTCTTAAGGAAGAGCTGGATAAGTGCGGAATCTTTTATGACTACAGAGAGATTTCAGCAGATAAGGAAGCAAGAACGGAGATGTGGAATCTTATTCATAAAAACGATCCTTCTGCAAAAGCCGTGGATCTTCCTGTGGTGCGCTTAAATAAAACGCTGATGATTAATCCTTCTGCAGATGAAATCTCATCAGCTCTTGATTCTTCAGACTCTGCATCGGGAAAAAGCGACTCTGTACAGATGCAGGCTTGTCCGTCAGCTGAGCCATGTCAGGTGATACTTTACGGAAGGGATTCCTGTGCCAGATGTGCCTCCATGAAGGCCAGACTTGATGAGTCCGGTATTCCATATACATACAGAAATCTTAATGACAGCAGCTGTGTATCTGAAATGTGGAAAACAGTCCGTACAGAAAAGCCAGGCACAAAAAAGGTTCAGCTGCCTGTAATGGCTGTAAACGGAACTCTGCTTCTGAATCCGAAATTTGCTGAAGTTAAAAAAGCCATGAACTCTTCCGGAGAAAACTGATCTCCTTTTAAAAATAAGGCAGCCTTATTATGGCTCCCTTATTTTACAAGACCTGCCCTTGTCATGGCATTCATTGCATCCATTACATACCCGTATTCATTGGATGCATTCCAGAACAGATACCCCCTGCCTCCGGAACTGTCTGAAGCCTTTATCTGTTCCACAATGTATCCTGGTGAGTAATTTGATACTTTCCATTTAAATGCCTGAAGCCATGGTCTGATTACAGCAGAAGTTCCTGCAGAAAGTGTCAGAAATTTTTTGTTTCCCTCTGAAATAAAATATTTCGGACTGTCTGCCGGATTCCGGAAACCTTCGAATCCGTCGTTGAAATGAGAAGGGTAGAGCATTGGAGATATGTAGTCACAGTGTCCTGCCAGAAGCTCTATTCTCTGTCCGGTGGTATTTATATCTGCCTTTTTGCCCCAGGCAACAACTCCGAAAGTGTCAATGGACAGTCTGGTATTCATCTGAATCATAAGACGGTGAGCCTTTTCCAGGAACTGTGCAATGACCTGCTCTCTTGGCATCTTTCCACACTGCCAGGAAAAAACGGCATCAGTCTGATCTCCTCCAGTAGGGAATCTTATGTAGTCGAACTGAACTTCATCTACTCCCTTTAAGGCCATTTCCTGAGCCAGAGACAGAATATATTCCTGAACTTCCAGACAGGTGGGATCGCACCATCTTTCCTTCCCTGCAGACCACAGCCCTCCGTTTTTTGCCGAACGGACAGCCAGTTTCGGATTCTTTTTTACAAGGAGCATGTCCCGGAAAGCGGATATTCTTGCGATGACATATATTCCTTTCGCTTTCAGT
>JAZRYV010000087.1:0-1210 GCA_045600925.1 Spirochaetota bacterium | reverse complement strand
TCTCAAGAGCCTTTTTATATATTATGGAATTCATATCTGACTCTCCTTGGTTTTACTGATCGTTTTCGTTCTGTTTTTTTGTATTTCCGCTGAAAGTAACTGAGAATTTTTTAAATTCGGATATATCGTATGACTGTTCCTGGCGTGCGTATGACTTTGATTTTCCGGTTTTGTGTTCTTCTTCAGCCTGCTTTCTTGTTTTTATGTCTTTCTTATTCCAGTTTTCCAGTATTCCGTTAATATAGTTAGCAGTCATTGCCTTGCCGAAATCTGCAGCTCTTTCACAGGCACATTCAACGAGTTCTATGCTGTATCCTTTTCTGTACCATTCTTCAAAGAATTTTTTCTGGTTAGGTGTAGGATGACGCTTCAGTCCGAATGCGATAGCAGCTCTGCTGAAATAATTGTTTGAATTGGTCATGCGTTCTATCTCGTTCTGTGCCTTTTCAAGAGTGTTAACGTCATTCTGGCTCCAGCTGGATGCTATAGTTTCTATATATGAAACTCCGGCCTTGCCGATGGATGTGCAGTATGAAAGAAGCATAAGAATTACATCTATGCGGAGACCGAGATATTCGTGCTGCCAGATAAGTGACTTGAGCATCCCGGGAGTTATCATGCTTCCGGTTGCCTGCTGAGCCATATCGATCATATCACGTATCTCTTTGGATTCTTCCTTCATTTTTTCTATTTCTCTCGGAGTTATACTGTAATTTCCGCTGGAAGGCTGCGTGTTTTTTATGATCTCGGCAGCGGCTGCCTGTTCAGTATTTTCTGTATCTGTACTTTTTGATGCTGCAGGAGCCGGCTGGAGTTCGGCATTTACTGTTTCTTTTGCAGGTTCTGTCCTGCGGACCGGTTCTGAAGTTCTTTCCGGTATGTTGTTTTCTGATGAAACCGGACCTGTTCCGAGTATTCCGACTTCAGTCCAGAAATTAAATGCATCCTTTACGTCATCAGCATTTATTCCGAGCCGGACAGATATTTCGGATGTGTCGACCGGTCTTCCGCTGTTTCTTAGAATATAAAGAAGCACCTTGACTGCACTTCCTGAGGCCAGTTTTATATATTTGTCAACAACTGCATCAGGAACGGCAAACAGTGAGCTCCAGTGACCTGCATTCAGAAAATATTCCATATATTATCCAGCTCCTTCTTATAAATGATGTACTATTAAGCATAACACATTTTCAGTTTAAAAACAAGGTTA
>JAZRYV010000086.1:0-8374 GCA_045600925.1 Spirochaetota bacterium | reverse complement strand
AAAGAGTACGAAGACCCTTTTAAGGGTAGCAGGTAATACGATCGCCACTTTAGTGGCAGCGAAGTAATAAAAGCAGTGGACTCGAATGCCTTGAGGCATTGCTGGTACTAAGGGCTTATAGCCCCGAGCGAACCACCCCTTTAAGGGCTGGAAGCGATTTTATTATAAATTTTAATTCTTTCTTTAAGTCTTTTACTCTGGATTTTACTTGCAGATCTTAATCTTTTCAGTATTTCTTCTGCTTCTTTTCTGTATCTTATTTTTTTTTCTTCTGTCCAGTTAGGAGGGGCAGCTGACATATTTACTGTCCTGTCTGCCAGTTTTACCAGCCATATTTCCGGAGGACAGCAGATTATTCTTTCTAGACAGTCATTCATTTGCTGAACTTTAGGAAGATTATTATTCTTTGTCAGGGCCAGAACTCCATCAGCCACTTTTTTACCGAATTCGTTTACAAGTATTTCGTAAGTACAGTCTGTATCTTCTAAAATATCATGCAGGACAGCACACTGTACAGCCAGATCAGGATTATTAAAATTCTCATATGTCAGAGTGTTCATTGTTTCTGCTGCAACGCAGCTCAGATGAAAAAGATAGGGATAACCGTATCCAGGTACTTTCTGCTCTCCATGGTATTTTGCTGCAGTTTTTAATGCTTTTTCAAGAATGTCCTGATTCCACATTTAATTTTCCTTTAATTTGATTTTAAATTGCTTGATTTTATTTGTATTATAGTTTTAATTTTATCAACAATATTTTAAGGAGGCTGAAATGCCGGTAATAATTTCTGAAATTCTGAAAAAATTAACTGAAATAGTTTTTTTAGGCAACTCACTGCTTGCCTATCTGCAGGCAATAGGAATTTTTTTAATAGGGTACTGTATTGTTACAATTGTAAGAAAAGTTATTCTTGCAAAGATTAACAGGTTTACAAAAAATTCTTCATTTAAGTATGATGATATTATTGTTACTTCCATAAGGAAACATCTTGCTTCTCTTGCTTATTTCCTGATTTTATTCCTTGCACTTAACAGTCTGCATCTTTCTGAAAAAGTTTATCTTGTTTCCAAGGGAATCACACTTATTATAACCATTTTCTTTGTTATTCGGTTTATTCAGGATGTGTTTATATTCTGGCTTTCTAACTCAAAGTTTAAAAACAAAGCTGAATCTAAAAAGAATGCAACTCTTGCTATCGTATCCATTCTGAAGATTGTTCTCTGGATCATAGGTTTGCTGATTTTCCTTGATAATATGGGAATCAAAATTTCTGCTTTTATTGCAGGTCTCGGGATTGGCGGTATTGCCATTGCCTTTGCTGCCCAGGCAATTCTTGGCGAAATCTTTTCATATTTTTCCATATTTTTTGACAATCCTTTTGAAATAGGTGATCTTATTATAATTGGTGGTGTTCAGGGGGTTGTTGAGCATATCGGCATAAAGACCACAAGACTGAGAAGTGTTACCGGGGAAGAGATTGTAATATCAAACAGCAGTCTTACCAGTTCTCAGCTTCACAACTTTAAGAGCATGAAGGAAAGAAGAATTAATTTTACACTGGGGCTTACTTATGATACAAGCTATGAAAAGCTGAAACTTGCTCCGGAACTGATTAAACAGATTGTGGAAGCCACCCCTGATGCCCGTTTCAGCAGGAGTCATTTCATGAATTTCGGGGATTCAAGTTATGATATTGAAACAGTATATTATGTTCTTTCCAATGATTATACATCATACTGTGATATTCAGCAGTCCATTAATCTTGCCATAAAGAAAGCTTTTGATGAACATGGAATAGAGTTTGCCTTCCCGACTCAGACTATTTATATTCAGAAATAAAATTTTTGAAAGACTCTGCTTCTGCAGAGTCTTTCTTTTTAAAGAATTCTTTTCTTTCCAGTGCAATGAGAAAGCCGGTGATTTTCCCATAGCTGTCAATGCCGGCTGACTGTCCGTTTGCTTTCAGGAACCTGTCGTTGATTTTTTCTGAAATCAGACGGATTCTTCCATGGTACGCCTTCCAGAAATTCCAGCCTGCTTTCAGATCCGCCTGTGCTGAAGGATGAAGTTTTTTATATATCTTTTTTGCAGCTTCCGGATCTGTTCCTGCAAGGTCATTCAGCAGATATCTGAAGGCTGTTATTTCACCTGAATACTGGAGATCCGGCAGATCTGAACATATGCAGGTCAGATATGCGGCAAAATTTGTTTCATCTTCCAAAGCCAGACCTGTTTTATGCGCATATTCATGGGCCATAGCAAAGGGAAGATATATATCCGGCATAAGTTCATTATAGACAGTCTCTCCTGTAAACGGACAGTAGAATCCGGAGATTCCGGCCAGAGACATGAGTCCGGAAAAGAGAAAAGGTTTTCCATGGAATTTTTCTTTCAGAAGAGTGACATCAGCTTGAAATGTTCCGTCTGCTTTTCTGTTTACCTGCCTGGCGGATGTACTGATTCTCTGTAAAAGTGATTCAAGACTGGAAGTAAGTTCCTGGCCTGTGATTTCTTCTGCAGGAGGAAATTTTATGCTGACAGGCATGTGCTGATAATTGAAGCCCCAGAGTGTCATGAAAAGAAAATATACAATGCCTGCCCAGAGGAAGATTCCTTTTACTGCAGATTTTATGAAGAAAACAGGGGACGAACTCCGGATTGATTTAATAAAAAGCAGTATGATTCTGATAAGCAGAAAAACACTAAAAAACAGGATGATGAACTGTCCGCAGCAGAAGGGAATTCCGGCGAAGAGAAGATCCATCAGACAGGATATTCTCCTGAACAGTCCTGTGGAATAAATGTTTTCCACTGTCTGTGGATATTTTCCGGCAAGAAGGAAGGCAGAAACAGTCAGAGGCAGCAGGCCGAAAAGCAGGCAGTTTTTTATTAAAATGTTTGCTTTCATAAACATTCCGTTTCTCCATTGATTATGGAAAATTTAAAGAAGAAATGTAATCTGTGCGGAGCCTGCTGCATTGCTCTTTCTATTTCATCTGCGATTCCCGGAATGGAAAAGGGCAAGCCTGCAGGTGTTCCCTGCATTAATCTTACAGAGAATCATCTGTGTGCAGAATATTCCTGCAGACCTGCGGTCTGCAGAGAGTATTCTCCTTCTGAGCTCTGCGGCAGCTCCTTTGAGGAAGCCATGTGCAGGCTTGAAGAACTGGAACGGCTTACTGCACCGGAGAAAGCTCCTCATTAAGGGACAGATTTTTTCCGACAGAGGATTCTCCAAGGATTTTTTCCCGGAACAGATTTCGGTTGTCCGGAAGTCCTATGACTGCAATGAAATCTCCCGGTTTGAGTTTTATGTCAGGAGAAGGGTTTGTCATGTATTCTTCGTTTCTGAAGATGCTTACAACCGAGACTCCTGTTTCGGAACGGATATTCAGTTCCCGGATTGTTTTCCCTGCAAGGGAAGTATCAGCAGGAAGTCTGTACCATCCGACTTCCATTAATACAGGAGTGGAAGAATCCTGCAGCTGGATTTTTTCTCCGTTGTCCCTCAGATAATCCCGGAACTGCTGTTTTCGGAGATCATCTGTAAATTCATATATTTTATTCAGAGGGACATTCAGGAGAACAAAAGCCTGGCGGAGCATTTCTATTCCTGCTTCAAGTTCAGGCTGGACAACTTCGTACATCCCGGCCCTGAAGTAATGCTCAACCTGTTCTTTTCCGTCTGCTCTGCCGATGATTTTGAGGGAAGGTGCAGTCTGTTTCGCATATTTTGAAATTTCAACAGATGTATTAATATATGGAATAGTGAGGATGAGCAGAGCAGCATCTGTGAGTTTTGCAGCCTCCAGAACTGTAGCCTGCCCGGCATCTCCGAAAATTACAGGGAAACCGGCTTCCTTGCATAATTCAAATCTTCTGGAATCCTGTTCGATTATGACAAAACGGAAATCTGTTCTGCTGAGGACTTTTCCCAGCAGAAAACCGGTTCTGCCTCCTCCGGCAATTATTACATGACTGCGGAGACCTTCTGCCGGCAGGTTTATAGTCTGATAGATGTTTCCTTTCCTGTACTTTTTCTGCCTTTCATAAACAGGTGCTGCCAGCAGAGAGGCAAAAGGAGAAAGGATCATGGTCACAACGGAAACGGAAAGAATCATGGAATAGAAGTCTTTTGATACCACTCCTGCATTGAGGCCAGTGCTTGCAAGGACAAAGGAAAATTCTCCGATCTGACACAGTCCGAATCCCATGGCCAGTGGAATAATGTTTTTGTATTTAAACAGATAGCTGAGGCAGAAGAAAATGACAAATTTCCCTGCCATGACTGTAAGAACAAGCAGAAGAATAGTGGTATAATTGGATGTAATGAATTTCGGATCCAGCATCATTCCGACAGAGGTGAAGAAAACAAGACCGAAGATATCCCGGAGAGGAATAATATCTGACAGTGCCTGATGGCTGTAATCCGATTCGTTGATTACCATTCCAGCAACGAATGCTCCGAAGGCAAGGGAAAGTCCGGCCTTGTAGGTGATAAATCCTACACCAAGACCGATTGCTGTAATGCTGATAAGAAAAATTTCTCTGGAATTCAGACGGGCGACAAATTTTAGAATCCACGGGATAAGTTTCATTCCTATAAGAATGATGAAAAACAGAATTATAAAGGCTTTTCCAAGGGTAAGCAGAAGAGGGACGATGCCTCCGTCTGCACCAAGTCCGGGAATTATAAGCATCATTGGAATTGCAGCAAGGTCCTGAATAATAAGTATTCCGATCATTACCCTGCTGGAAAGGGTTCCGGTAAGTCCACGGCTCATCAGGGTTTTAAGCACAACCATTGTACTGGAAAGGGAGATGAGCATACCGAAAACCAGTGCTTCTGTGCTTCCCATTCCGAAGAGATACATGCCTGCAGCCCATCCGAAGAGACTGACTGCAATAACCTGCAGAGGAGTACCGATAAGAGCAATTCCTTTTACGGCTTTCAGTTCTTTAAAGGAAAAATCCAGTCCGATGGAAAAAAGCAGAAGAGCTACTCCTATATCCGCAAGACGTTCTATCTGTTTTAGATCATCAGGAGAAAAGCCGCTTAAAGGTCCCAGAACAGCACCTGCAAGTATATATCCTACAATAGGAGGAATTTTGATCTTGCTTGCAACAATACCTGCAGCAAGGCCGGCAAGAATAATAATGATAAAATTTTCTGCAATTCCCATAAAATTGTCCTTATTTTTTTTAGATAATATAATTTGTCTTGACAAAAAATGCAATAAAAATAATCAATACATATAAATTATTGAGGAATCGTTCAACGGCAGGACAACGGGTTCTGGCCCCGTCAATCAAGGTTCGAATCCTTGTTCCTCAGATAAGGGTTGCTAGCTCAATTGGCAGAGCAACTGACTCTTAATCAGTAGGTTCGGGGTTCGATTCCCCGGCAACCCAAAGATAACCCGTTCAAAAGACGGGATTTTTTTTGCCTTAAAATATGTCCGGTTGATACGGAGGCAGCATGGAAAGAGTTTATGATTTTTTAAAGAAAGCTGGCACATACTTCATTGCAACATGCAGTAAGGATAAGCCTTTTGTAAGACCTTTCGGTACTGTGGATCTGTTTGAAGGCAGGCTTTATTTTCAGACAGGACGTAAAAAGGAAGTCTACAGACAGCTTAAGGAAAATCCTGCAGTTGAAATCTGTGCATATTCAGGTTCTGAATGGATTCGTGTTTCCGGAACTGCTGTGGAAGATGAAAGACTGGAGCCTTCGGTTCACATGCTGGACAGCTATCCTTCTTTAAAGCAGATGTATGCTCCCGGAGACGGAAACAATACGGTTTTTTATCTCATGGACGTTTCTGCGGTAATTGCCTCCTTCACAAAGGAGCCGGCTGTCATAAAGTTTTAAAAGCCGGCCGTAATTTTAAGAATCCTGTCCTGCATGAAAATTATTGGACAAAACAGAAAAATCATGCACTATGTCCGTACAGGAGGCATTAAATGTTCTGTTCAAAAATTCTTGTAGCATACGATGAGTCACCTCTATCGGAAAAGGCTCTGGAAAAAGCAGCTGCTCTTGCAGCGGATCCTTCAGTTGAAATCGATATTGTTTATACAATTGATATTCCTTTTGTGCAGGGAATAGATCAGTTTACAGCAAAGTCGATTTCAGATGCTTTCAGACAGAAGGGAAAGGAAGTTCTTGATAATGCTGCATCAAAAATTCCAGGATGCAGAAGGATTAAAACCTTTCTTAAAGAAAACAAATCTCCATCTGCAGCTATTCTTGACCTTGCAAAGGAAGAAGGCTGTGATCTTATTATCATGGGAAGCAGAGGGCTCAGCGGTCTTAAGGAAATGCTGGGAAGCGTAAGCCACTCTGTTGCTCAGAGAGCATCGGTTCCTGTTCTTATTATAAAATAATGTTTACTGCAGGGACAGCTGGTCATATTGATCACGGGAAAACATCCCTTATTAAAGCCCTGACCGGAACAGACTGCGACCGTCTGCCTGAAGAAAAGGAACGGAAGCTGACTACGGATCTGGGCTTTGCTTTTATGGAGCTCCCATCTGCAGGACCAGTAGGTATTATTGATGTACCCGGACATGAACGGTTTATTCGGAATATGGCTGCAGGGACTCCGGGTATGGACTGTGCCCTTCTTGTTATCGGTGCTGATGACGGATGGATGCCTCAGACTGAAGATCATCTGGCTGTCCTGAGATTCCTGGGAGTCAGGTGTCTTATTCCGGTAATTTCAAAGGCCGATCTGGCTGATGATTCCCGCCTTAATTTCCTTAAAAAAGATATTTCAGAGAGGCTTGCCTGTACTGAGTTCCGAAACAGCAGGACAGCTGTAGTTTCGGCAAAAACAGGTTACGGACTGAATGAACTGAAGAGTCTTATGGACATATGTTTTTCCTGTATGAAGGAAGAACCTGATAACGGAAAACCGTACCTTTTTGCAGACAGATGCTTTGAAGTCCGGGGCCGGGGCACTGTGGTTACAGGAACTCTGAAGAACGGTTTTTTTAATATAAATGATTCTGTGACCATAGTGCCAGGAAGATATTCCTGCCGTATAAAAAGGATTGAAACCGGAGGCATGGAAGATTCGGCGGCCGGCCCCGGACGGAGGGCCCTGAATCTTTCCTGCAGGGAAGCAGACAGGATCCGCCGCGGGTGCCTTGTTTTTAAGGATTCCGGTTTCACAGAGTCATCATCAGCCTTTGTATGCATAAATACCTTAAGTCCCATGAAAAACAATATTCAGACTGAAGTTATGATCGGAACTTCTTCCATGCGTGCGAAAGTGATTATCTTTAAAACGAAAGAAAGTCATGATCCGGGAACTCAGAAGATCTATGCCAGACTGAATTTTGAAAAGCCTGTATGGTGCTTCCCAGGACAGCCTTTTGTTCTGACCTCTCCGGGAGGTTTCCGGATCAGGGGCGGCGGAAGAATACTTATGCCGGGATTTACCTCTTCTGACAGGAAAAGATTAAAGGAGGCGGAACTGCCGGAAGGAAGTTCCTTAAAGGAACTGATTTTTTTTGCTGTAAGCATAAGAGGCTGTTTGTCTGCAGAGGAACTGTACAGAATGTTTACGGAAGGAAACGATCTTATAGAAAAGGCTGCTGATGAACTGGAAAAGTCCGGTGATCTTCTTCGTGCAGAAAATTTTCTTGTGTCTGCCGGCCTGGCAGGACATATATGCACTGCTGTTTCTGCCCTTCTGGATGAAAAGAAAAAAATATCCATAAAGGAAGCTGAGGCGTTTTCCGGACTGCCGGGGCCGGCTGCTGCATTGATTCTGGCAGAGCTTATAAAGGATGGAAGGGCTGCAGAAAAAAACGGACAGATTTCTGTTCCTGAATATGCAGAGAAAGATTCACTGTCGGAAGAGGCATCTGAAGCTCTGCATATTCTTGAGCAGAAAGGGACTGCAGGCCTGGAACTGAGCAGAATATCTGATTCCGGTTTGAAAAGGGCAGTGAAACAGCTTATTTCGGCCGGGGCTGCTGTGAGTCTGGACGGGGATCTGATTTATGAAAAACAGCTTTATTTATCCCTGCGGAGCTCTGTTATGGATTTGTTTAATACTGTGGACAGGATCGGGGTTGCTGATGTCAGATCTGCAACCGGTCTTTCCAGAAAATATTCTGTTCCCATGCTGGCCAGAATGGAAAGGGATGGTCTGGTTAAACGTTTCGGGGACTACAGGGTGAAATCATGATTCTTGGCTTTGATATCGGAAACACAAGTACTCTTTCCGGACTGTATATGGACAGTCCGGAACCTTTTGAAGTTTTAAGGTATCCAACTGACAGGCAAACTGACAGCCAGGGGCTGCTGAGGCATGCGGAGGAACTGATCAGAAAAAGTTCCTGCCGGGAAAAAGTCACACGC
>JAZRYV010000085.1:0-2327 GCA_045600925.1 Spirochaetota bacterium | reverse complement strand
TCGGAAAGGATATTCAAGCCCATGTCCTTGCTGTCAGAGGGTACAGCTGGGAATTCAGCGAACCCATGACTCCGGAAGCAGAGGGAAACATGGAGAAAGCTTTTCTTTTTTTGAAGGAAAGATTACAAAAAGCCTGTTCATAGGAGGAATTTATGTCGGCTAAAAAAATTCTGGTTATAGATGATGATCCTGATATTCTGGATACTGCAAAAATAGTTCTGGATTCTCAGGGATACAATACAGTTACTGCCAGCGGAGGAAAAGCAGGAGTTGAACTTTTTGCCGCTGAAAAACCTGATCTGGTATTCTGTGACATGATGATGGAATCCGTTGATGAAGGAGCCAAAGTCGCAGCAAAGATCCGGGAAACGGACAGGGAAGTTCCTCTGTTCCTGCTCAGCAGCATAGGAAATGCTACTTCTGTGACAATAGATGTTGCAAGTCTGGGATTCACTGGCGTTTTCCAGAAACCATTTGAGCCAAGAAATCTGATTGAGACAGTCAGAAAGTATCTGGGAGAATAAAAAAAGCAGAGAGCAGCAGAGACGTATGGTTAATACGTCTCTGCTTTGCTTATGGAATGTGCATCAGATTATATAAGGTCCGGCATCATAGCTCAGCTGTCTGTCAGAGAATAAAAAAACCCGCGATGCCGTGCAGACATGGATTTTTGAACCTGGAAAACCAGGTGGGTTTCCTCTCGCACAGTCCGGACTTCTTCTCAGGGAAGCATGCCCTTTTTACGCGTATAACGGAATCCCTTGTCGTATGTATTGGCTCAAAAATACGACAGTCTGTCACGCACAACGCAGGCTTTATCAGTAAATAAAAAACAGCTGTTATTGACAACTGTTTTTTATGCTTTTTCCCGGCATATATTTAATAATTGACAGCTGACAGGTTTATTCTGATTTATTGAGCACCGGAGGCTATATGCTTACAAAATATTTTGAAAATCTTCAGAAAACACTTACAAAAAAGAAAACTTCCAGATCCTCGGCTTCAGCAGACTCAGCCGGAAAGAAAACTTCATCCGGTTACGGAAAAATTGATGTAAAGGATGTGCTGAAGGTTCTTGCTGGAATCATTCCTTCTGATCAGTGCATAGGTCAGGTACGGCCGGTTGATGACAATGGTTTTTCTCCGGACGGTGCGGATCTTGTTATTTATGAAAATTACTGCCGTGATATTGCAGAGATGATGGAGGGCTATATTCCCATTGAACTGGTTACAGGGGCATGTTATGTAATTCCTTCCATAGACAAAAAATCCCTTGCTGATGCTCTGAACCGTGTGATCAGTGTTAAAAAAATTAATAAATACAGCACAAGGGAAAATGAAGACAGTTTCCGGATTCCTGCATTCATTGTGGCAGGGGACGGGGACTATCCTGTCCGTGATCTGAAAAATGATGTGCTGAATTATTATCATAATAAAAATGCAGAGGAAGACTGGCAGTTTGACATTCTTATGATAGCAGGCCGGGGACTCCTCATAAAAAACTGGCGTGAAAGAACATATGTTGCTCTTGAAACCGGAAGTGATACTTTAATGTTCTTCTTCATGCTGCTGGATGAGTATCTCAATGTAAAGCGGAATGCTGATATGGATTTCCGCAGATACATAAAAAGCGAAAAGAATTACAATGAATTCTGATGTAAATTTTGCTTGACTTATTAAGAAAATCAGAAATAATATAAAGTCTTTTCTGAATTATGGAGGTCTTTAGATGAAAAGATTGCTGTTTTTTTCTGCTGCCGTTCTTCTCCTGATGATAACAGGATGCAGTGCAGATACAGATCCTGCACAGGCTTTGAAACAGAGCCGTGAAATACTGCTTGTTCTGGACACTTCCGGAAGCATGAAAGGCCACGGCGGGAAAAATATTCTGTCTGATGTCAAACGCAGTCTGAATAAATATGTTGACGGTCTTCAGAAAGGGGACCGGGTCACGTACATGACGTTTGATTCCTCCGTTAAAAGTTTTCCTGCAGTGGAAATTAACGTCCCTTCAGATGCTGATACTCTCCGAAGGTACATTGCAGATACATCTGCTGACGGTCTCTGGACTCATACCTACCGGATGATCGATGAGGTCTTTAAAAAGGCGGATGAACTTCAGAAACAGCAGGAGGGGCGTCAGCCGGTTATTGTTATAATGACTGACGGTGTGGATGATCCGCCTCCTTCTTCCGATGCCGGCAGATTTAACATAAAAGACATTGCTTCCGGCTACGAAGGCCGCGACTGGTGGATTTTTATGGTTGATTTTCAGGACCTTAAGAATGCCAGAGACAGCCGGAAGTCAGATGAGCTCAGGAAAGGGC
>JAZRYV010000084.1:0-22732 GCA_045600925.1 Spirochaetota bacterium | reverse complement strand
AAGGCCATGCTGGAAGATATTGCCATCCTTACAAAGGGACAGGTGATCTCCGAAGATCTTGGCATGAAGCTTGACGGTGCAACCATTGACATGCTTGGAAGAGCCAAGAAGATCATCGTTGACAAGGAAAATACAACCATCATCGAAGGTGCAGGCAGCAAGGCAGATGTTAAAGCCCGTATAGGCCAGATTCAGAGACAGATCGAAGAATCTACATCCGACTATGATATTGAAAAGCTTCAGGAAAGAAAGGCAAAACTTGCAGGCGGTGTTGCAGTTATCAATGTAGGTGCTGCTACAGAAATCGAACTGAAGGAAAAGAAGACCAGAGTTGAAGATGCTCTCTCTGCCACAAGATCTGCAGTAGAAGAAGGAATTGTTCCCGGAGGCGGACTTACACTGGTTTATGCCCAGAAGGCAGTAAGAGAAGCTGCTGAAAAACTTTCCGGAGACGAAAAGATCGGTGCAGAGATCATCGCAAGAGCAGTAGAAGCTCCTATGAAGCAGATAGCACTCAATGCAGGTCTTGAAGGTTCTGTAATTGTTGAAAAGGCAAAAACAGAAAAGAACGGAACAGGTTTCAATGCATACTCTATGGAATGGGTTGATATGATCGGCAGTGGTATTGTTGACCCTGCAAAGGTTGTAAGAACAGCTCTCCAGAACGCAGCATCCGTTTCCGGTATGATGTGTACAACAGAAGTTCTTATTGCAGAAAAGGAAGAAGAAAAGCCTGTTATGCCTGGTGCAGGAATGGGCGGCGGAATGCCCGGAATGATGTAATTCCTTCCTTTGATTAACAGAAATTTACGGAAACCCGGCTGGAGCCGGGTTTCTTTTTTCTTTCCATAAATTTATCACACAATTAATTGCTGAAAAATCCTTCCGTTTTTTCCGATTTTTAATGTATGAGCAGTTTTTTTTCTGAACAGGATCAGGGGCTTTTTTTGATGCCGGACAGAATGAGGGATCCTTTTCTGTTCGAAGAAATTCTGGCAGGACAGCAGAAGATTTTTACAGGCAGCGGAATTCTGGATCTTTCCCATGTCAGCTTTGTGGAACCATATTCCATGGTTTCTCTTCTTCTCCTTGGCCGGAATTATCTCCGTGGAAAAGGTGAAAAACTGAAACTGATTAATATCCCGCTGCCTGTGCATCAGTATTTTGCCAGAATGGATTTCTTTGATCAGGGAATTTTTGAAGCGGAACCTCTTGACAGTAGATCCATGCTGAAACGGAGCTCTTTCAGTTCCCGTGTCATTGAAATAACTGAAATTCCCGGAAAGGAACGTCAGAGCATTTCGGTGATCAATTCAGTTATTGCAAGATTCCGGAAAAGAGCATCTTTCATTCTTAAGTACTGGATGAACGGGCAGGTTGTGGATTATTTTGTTACTGTCATTTCCGAGCTTTGCCAGAATATTTTTGAACACAGTCTGGACTCAGGATATCTTGCCATGCAGACCTATTCTTCCGGCATGGAAAATATTTTCAGGCTTTCCATCTCAGATTCAGGCATAGGAATCAGGGACAGTTTTGCCGGAAAGGAGAATATGCCGGATGACACTGCTGAAATCATCAAACTGGCTCTTACCAGACCTGTATCCAGCAAGAGACCTTTTGGCTTCGGACTATGTCAGGTAAATGACATTGTGAAAAAAATGCAGGGCTCTGTTTTTATACGTTCGGACAGTGCTTCCATTCTTGCAGTGTATAAAAAGAATGCAGGAAGCCAGCCGGTTTTTCTGAAAAACGATCTGCCTGAATTCAGCGGGACTCAGATTTCTGTTTCTCTTTTTGCGTAGGTAAATGTGGAAATAAATGTTAAGAAACTTGCAGCTAAGGCAAAAATAAAATCCCCGGATCTGCTTACCAGAGCTGTGGGTCGTACCATGTTCAAACACCTCCTTATGGCTGCAGAACCGGCCGCAGAAGGGGAGGTCGTTGTTCTGGATTTTGCCGGTTTCCAGGTCCTGGATTCATCCTTTATTGATGAATTTATTGTGAAGTTCATAATCTTTTCCGCTGGTGAAAAAAGATTTTATGTAAAACTCAGGAATGTTTCGGATATGGGACAGATCAACATTGAATCTGTTTTCCGTTCCTACAGAAATTTTGACAGCAGAAGATTAAATGTCATAACCGAAGAACCCGGCATAGGCAACAATTTCTGTCTGGGTGATCTTTCTTCAAAGGAGTCAGATGTGCTTGGCTTTATCCGGACAAACCGTTCTGCGGCTCCGAAGGATGTGGCTCTCTTTTCCGGTATTGATGAAGCTCAGGCCGGTATTCTGCTGAAGAGCATGGATGTAATGGGCCTGATCCGCAGTAATATGCAGGGATCCTATTTTTCTGTTTAGGCCGGTGACTGGTGAAAAGCATCAGACTGATGATTCTCTTTATGGCTTTTGTCCTTACAGGACAGATGCCGGAATGGTCTTTTTTCAGGGACGGAGCCGGCAATTCCTTTTTTCTGGACGGTGCCGGGAAAATACAGATTGCTGAACCGGATGAGGCTCTAAAAAAAAATGCATTTCTTGAAGTCTCCGGTCTGGAGTACAGTATGTCCCTTGGAAAGCAGCTTCTGAAGGAACACAGGCCGGCGGATGCTCTGAGAATTTTTAAAACGGTCCTTTTTATGTATCCTGATGATCAGAGGATCTGTTCTGCTGCCGCTGAGGCTTCATCCATAATAAATTCCATGAAAAAACGTTTCGGAGACGCCTTCGTTAAGATGACATCTGATGCTGTTCCTCTTATGTTTGCAGCTGACGGAAAATTTTATGCGGCAGATGATGTTTCCAGATGGGCATTTTCGTCAGACTGCAGGTTCGAACCTGTGAAGAAGGCTTTCCGCAGCAGAAAAGACAGTCTGTACAGAGGGATGACATTTGGTTTCCGGACTGACAGAAATCTGAAGGGCTATGACTTCCTGACGGCAGTTGAAAGTGAAAAGTTTTCCTTTAAAATAAAAAATACAGACAGGCTGGAAAATCTCTGGTCCTCCAGAATGGCAGGAGAAGGTACTGTCAGATCTCTGGTAAAAAAAGATGAAAACAGAAGCATCTGGTCTTTTTCCGCAAAGGGGGCCGGGGCTTTATGCGGTTATGAAGTTTATGCAGTGAAAGAAAACAGGGGCTGGTGTGTACGGATGATCTGTCCGGAAAAGAAGGCCCCTGAGGTAAGGAATCAGATGCTTTCTCTTGCAGAAAGTTTCAGGTTTAACTGAAGCCGGGAGCCTGCGGAATCAGAACTCTTCGCAGACCACAGCTGTTTCCCCGCAGCGGTCCCGGTCCTTGCAGAATCTGCAGTCTTTCCAGATTTTTTCTGGCAGGGTTTCTCTTGCAACTTCAGTAAATCCGTTTTTCCGGAAAAAATCAGGGGAATAGGTAAGAGCAAAAATCTTTTTTGCTCCTTCCCGTTTCAGTGTCCTGATCAGTGTCCTTACAAGGACAGAACCGATTCCTGTCTTCCCCATTGATTCTGTCACAACAAGAGATCTGACTTCGTACAGTCCCTGGCCGTAATCATATCTTGAAACGGAACCTATCACCGCCCCGTCCTTTTCTGCTATAATGAAAGTGTCTATGGAATTGCGGATTTCATCAACATCCCTTTGAAGAATGAGTCCGGTATCTGCATGTCTTGACATAAGGGCGTTAATAGCTTCCGCCTCTTCGACAAAAGGTTTCCGAATGATAATGTAATCCATTTCTGATCTCTGGTTATTTTCTGCGGATTATGCCTGTATTGCCTGCAAGCTGAAATTCGATGCAGGAATCAATCTTTTTCAGAGCTGACTGTGCTTCGTCAAGGGTTTTATACGGACCTGTGTATATTTTGCAGGAACTGTCGCTTCCGGTAAGAATTACCCTGTGTCCCCTGGAACTTAGAAATTCTGCTGTTCCCTTTGCTTTGTCTATGGTAAGCTCCTGGCCTATCCTGACCAGATAGGGAAAATCAGCTACAGGAAAGGTTTGCTTTCCCCCTTCTGTTTTTTCTGCTACAAAGCCGGAAACTTTGTCCTTCAGATTTCCAAGTGCCTCGTATGTGGTGTCATCTATCATCTGGGTCTGATTCCCTGAATGTTTTGCACCTGCGATAAAACCTGCGGTGAAACAGATTACGCCTGTAACGATTATTGCGAAAAGGGTCCTGTTTGCCTTCTGAACGCTTCTGTCTTTTTCACGGGGCGATGATTCCGCTACAGCTGCTGAGTAAAAAACAGGTTCAAATTTTTTCCCCGGAAGTTCCGGTTTTTCAGAGGGGCCTGTATATAAATCGATGTTCTGCATAGCTGATCCTTTAAAAATAAAAAAGATACCTGTTTCTTTTTCGTCATAAATCCGTTTTTTTATTAGAAAAGTTTTGGCGGATGGTTTTCCCACCCTGGAAGAAAAAAGAAAAAATTATTGAAGACAGGGAAGACGGCTGTCATAAAGGCATAAAAGAGAGGCATGATGGTACAGGTTACAGATCTGAAAAAATATTTCACGGTTCCGGGAAAGGGAATCTTCAGCAGAAAAGGAACTGTCCGTGCAGTGGACGGAATCAGTTTTTCCATTGAAAAAGGAACCACTCTCGGCCTGGTAGGGGAAAGCGGAAGCGGGAAAACCACGGCTGCCAGAACGGTTCTTCGTCTTACGGAACCTGATTCTGGAAGTGCGGTCATAGACGGGACAGATGTTTTTTCCCTGTCTTCCGCAGAAATGAGGTCTTTCAGAAAGAAAATGCAGCTTGTTTTCCAGGATCCTTTCAGTTCACTTGATCCGAGAATGACTGTGGCGGAAATCATAGGGGAGCCTCTTGGCATACATACATCCATGTCAGGAAAAGAAAGACGGCAGGCTGTTCATGAACTTATGGATCTTACAGGTCTGCGGCAGGAATATGCAGACAGATATCCCCATGAATTCAGCGGAGGCCAGAGACAGAGAATCTGCATTGCGAGAGCCATTGCCCTTAAACCGGACTTCCTTGTTCTGGATGAGCCTGTATCTGCCCTGGATGTTTCCATTCAGGGACAGATCCTTAATCTGCTGGAAGATCTTCAGGTACAGACAGGGCTTACATATCTGTTCGTATCCCATGATCTGGCTGTAATCCGTCATGTGAGCACCAGGATTGCGGTTATGTACCTGGGAATCATAGTGGAGGAAAATTCTGCGGATGAACTTTATGTCCACCCGCTTCATCCATATACAAAGGCTCTTCTGAATGCAGTGCCTGAAGCAGGAAGGAAGAATTTATCTGTGCTGGAAGGTGAAATACCTTCTCCTGAAAATCCGCCTGCCGGATGCAGATTCCATACCCGGTGTCCTGCCGCTCAGAAAAGATGCAGGTATGAAGTTCCTGAAATGAAGGAGACTGGAAACGGACGGGTGGCCTGTCATCTTTATGACTGATTTTTTTGTAACCTAACGTATTTGTTTATATCTTAAACACTGCAGTTTTTAATTTAATATGAGAGGTATGATGTTATGAAGAAGACTTTAATGAGCACTGCAGCTGTTCTTGCATGTACAGCTGCAGTATGTTTCCTTTCCGGAAATAATGAGGCAAGATGCGCAGAAAACAGCAGCGGAGAATGTTCAGTCAGCTATGATGGATATCATGGTCCGAGAGGTGCAAAGAAAGCAGGAGCTCCTGATAAGGAATGCCGCGGCATGGAAAAACGTGCTTTTCCCGGAGGTCCTTCAAATGAATTCGCCAGGTATGATTTTATGAAGGGGAAACTTGGACTCAGCGAAGAGCAGCTGAAAAAGATTTTTGATATTGAGCAGAAGTACAGAGCTGAGCGCTTCAGTCTCAGAGGTTCAGATAATGCTGATTTCAAATCTCTCCGGGAACAGGAACAGAAGGAAATAAAGGATGTGATGACACCCGAGCAGCAGAAGAAGATGGATGAATTCCATAAAAACATGAAAGACAGAAAAGTCATGAAAGGCAAAAAGCCTCACGGTCAGAAGAACAGCAGACATCCTGCTCCGAAGAAATAACATAAAACAAAAAGGCTGTCCTTTAGGACAGCCTTTTTGTTTACGGACTGCTTTTCTGTCCGGAGTCTATCTTAAAGGCATGCCGGAGATTCCGGACCGGAACCTGTTGTATGTCTGAATGAGCATTTCATGAACATTTTTCCTGAGTTCCCTGTCAGGAGTCGTCTTCTGCAGATACTGGTCTATGGCGTTTATGGAATCCATTAAATCTGAGGCCATGGCCTCCAGCCGGTCGCTTATGACAGCTCCGGAAATCTGTCCTGAAGCTGCAGTATGTTCCGGCAGTTCAGGCGGTCTGTTCAGATTTTCTGTTTCTTCCTGTTCTTTTTTCTGTCTGAGCTTCAGGAAAAATTCCATTGCTGTTTTCAGGAAATTTGCAGGCCCTGAAAGAATCATGCGGCATCCTCCGGGAAGGTCTTCCGGAAGAAGGCTGCGGCCGTTTTTTTCAAACAGAAATTCACCGGAAGCTCCTGCTGCAGTGAGTTCGTCGGTCAGAACGGTGTTTGCCATAAGGCTTTCCTTTTTCGGACTGATCATGCAGGAAGGGAAAAAGATCACTTCATCATTGATCATTATGGCTTCACATGTGATCGACTGCATGGAAAAGGATACATGGTTTTCAGGATTTTTAAATTCATTGATCCTGTGGATTTTTTCTGATATTTCCCAGGCATATCTCATGGCTGCAGCCGGACTGGTGAATGCTGCCTGAAATCTGTCTCTTGAGAAAAGAGCAGCTGTACCTTCATTTTTTTCTGCGTCAGGAAGGAACAGAGAGTACAGTCTGCCGGATGATCGTATGGCTGAATGATAGTTTTTCTTGTCTGGTTTGTTGAGATATACATTAAAAAGAGTAAGCCCTGTGTGTTTCATGGATTCCAGATTTATGACAAAGGATTCCTTTCCAAGCATTATGCTGGATTCAACTTCCTCTTCGTGTTTTTTGAACATGCTGATAATAAACTGATCAACCTCTGTCAGATCGTCTGACGGAAGCAGGCTTATTGTATCCAGAATTTCATTCATGATTCCGTACTCTTCTTTAAGGCAGGAGAGCAGGAAAAAAGACAGTTCAATGGAAGGGAATCTTCCGATGACGGAGATGATTTCCCTCTGTATGGATTTCTGTTTTATGATGAGCATTTCTCTTATGGATGCTGCTGCTGTTTCATCATGCAGGACCAGAAGGCAGATGTCGGCATACAGACGTACTCTGATGTCAGGATCTTTAAGATATTCCTTAAGATTTTTTATCAGATCATATTTTTCCGGAATGCCTGCCTTTTCAAGAATACAGAGGATGCTCCGTACAACAGCAGCCCGTATGTGTCCGTTCTTTGTTTTATAGAAGAAGCTGTTCAGATAATCGTAATCAGTATTTAGACAGCATCTGCCTGTAAGCAGCAGGGCTTTTATCTGAATCTCCTGGCTGTCAGTTCTTTCAAGGATCTGTTTGAACAGTTCATTTGCAGTAAGATTTCTTTCGAGATCTGCATTTTCAAGAATTTCCAGTGCTTTGAGAGTAAGATCTTCAGACTGCAGATCGCGTCTTCGCAGCAGGTTGAAAATAATTTCTGAGGAATGATGGTCATCAAAATATGAAAGAAGATGAAGCCCCCTCTTCTGAACCTCCTCATCTCTTGATGAAAGCATGACTTCCGTCTCGCCTGTAAGCCAGGAATATTTCAGCTCTGCAAGGGTATCTTCCAGAACGGCGGAAAGAACAGGATCCGGATATTTCAGCAGATAGTTGTAGATGTTGACAAGTCTGGATGCCGAACCTGTAATGCCCAGCTGACCTATGACACGGCAGTGGCGAATGAGTCTGGATCGTATGTGCTGTCTGTTGTAGTCTGTCTTTTCCAGAGCTGAAAGAAAATTATCCCGGCTTTCAGAATTCTGTGAAAACATAAGGCTGATGAGTCTCTGTACGGCCGGAATTTCCTTTTCCTGAACGGATGATGTAAATTCAGACATGGATGAAAGGAATTCAGGGATGTCTGCTGTCTTTCCGCTGCGGATCAGATCATACAGCTCATTTTTAAGGGCAGGGTCCATTCTGTTCATGATAAACTGAATGACAGGAAGGTTCTCTTCCGAAATGCTGCTGATAAACAGATCCGTTTTTGAGTATTCTTTTCTGTAATCCTCAAAGTCTCTGGCCAGAATGATGGAAATGTAGCCTGCAATCCTGTCCCTGAGCACTGCAAGTTTCCGGTCTTCGGAAGATGAAAACATTTTTACAAAAACATCAACCAGCAGCCTGTTGTGTTCCGGACGGTCAAATGAAACAGATGTAAGGTGTTTAAACAGTTCTGTAGGGTCATTCAGCAGATGAACACTGCATATAAGTATCTGAAGAATGTCTGTAACAGTCTCCGGATCTCTGTCTGACAGGGCACGTATAATCATATCTGTGTAAAGTCTGTGGCTGCATGCTATCATTGCATTAATAAAGGCAGCCTTCGTTTCCCTGGAATAGCCGTCAAAGCCGGCGGCTGCGGAACTGAGCAGAACCCTCAGCTTCATGGCAAGGTCCAGAGTTTCATTTTTGTCCTTTGAGGAGATTTTCTCTGCTGCAATTCTGCTGCTCATAATATAGACAGCATCGAATACGGCTTTCGTTAGTTCAGGATTCTTTTCTTTCAGTACTGCCGTGAAGATGCTGACCGGATTTGAGCAGGAGGAAAGGGCCAGAACTGCCTGACATCTTGTGAAGAGATCCGCAGTTTCCCTGAAGACTGTGGAGGACAGCCACTTTTCTGTTTCTTCGTCTCCGGAACAGAGAGAGCGGAAAACAGAAAATGCCTTCCCTGCAACAGTTTCGTTTCCGGGACCAAGACCGGAAATAAATTCTTTAAGAAGAGGAAGATCATCAGGGTCTCCGTCTGCCTGAATTTTGTTCAGAACAGCGATTTTTTCATTTTCTGATATGTCTTCTTTCAGATATTTTTTTACAATGGAACCTGCTTCCTTCTGAGGGAAAGTGGACAGCACTTCCAGAACGCTTCTCCGCATGGCAGACCCTCTGGAGAGTTCCTTTTCCAGAAATGGAATAGCAATGGCGTTTTTATGAATGCCGAGAATTCTGTGAAAGGCGATTCTTTCATAAACTGTCATTTCCGGTCTGCGGCTGATTTCAAGCTTTATGTTCTGAAGAAAGGTATTTTCCACTGTCGTTCCACCTCATATAGAAAACATCTGTATATATTTACACAGGGAAAGCAAGAAAAATCTGTCCTTTTGTCTTTTCTGATGCTGAAAAAAGAAATTGACTCTTTATTAAAAAACTTTTAGAATGAATAATATTCAGGCTTTAATAATTCAGGAGACAGATATGAAAAAATCATCAGTATTTTGCTGCCTTTTGCTGACCGTGCTTCTTTCCTGTGGAGGAGAGCAGGTCAGGGATTCACAGTCTGATGGTTCTTCAGCTTCAAATACCGGTCAGGCAACAGGGTATGCCACTGTGTTTGATAATGATCTGGCCCTTGCCAGGGACAGAGCCATCGACGATGCAAAACTAAAACTGGTCAGAAAGGTTCTGGGTGAAACCATCAACGGCCAGAGTATAATGAAGGACTTTGAGCTGGTTTCAGAAATAGTCACTGCAAAATCCATTGGTCTGGTAAAGAACGACCGTATTGTAAAGCAGTGGCAGGACGGAAATGAATACTATGTAACCATAGAAGGCACAGTGGAACCAGCTGCCGTGGAAGATGCGATTGAGGATATTCTGAACACCTACGGCAGACCGAAATTTCTGGTCCTTGTATCAGAAACTTTTGACGGAAAGCAGAACTCTCCGGGATTTACAGAAACTGAACTGCTTATTCAGGAGATTATGGGAAACAGCGGTTTTCAGTTTGTTGATGCTTCACTGACTCAGCAGCTTATGAAGAGGGATAAATCTGTCATGGCTTCCGTCATGAACGGATCAGTAAATGCAGAGGAACAGGACCTGCTGCTGGAAAATGCAGGAGCAGAGGTGGTGATTATGGGAACTGTTCAGACAGCGGATCAGTCAAACTCTGTAAGTTCCTACAGCAAAAATCTTAAATCAAAACAGGCTGTTATCAGGCTCAGGGCTGTGGATGTTTATACAGGAAACATTATTGCATCTGTAAGCAAAAATGCTCCTGGTGCCCACATAGATGAAGAGACAGCTTCCAAAAAGGCAATTGAGAACTGTCTTAAACTTGTTCTCGGCAGGACAGATCCTGATACAGGAAAATTCAGGTCTGCCCAGTTCCTGGATACAGTTACATCAAAGTTTGTAAAGGCTGCATCTGCCAGAGAAATAACTCTGATAATCTACGGTCTGGACTACAGGGGACTTCAGGATTTCCGTGACAGGGTGGAAAAAAGGATCCGTGGCGTGTCTTCTGTTACATCCAAAGGCCTTTCGGAAGACACTGCCAGAATTGAAGTTGTCTTTGCCGGGAAAACAGAGGATTTTGCAGATGAGCTTCTGGCCAAAGGAGAACTTCTCGGCTTTGACATTGAAGTAAAGGAAAGCTTTCCCAACAGACTGCTGATATCAGCTTTGAAAAAATAAAAAGCATTTTATTGTCACAGAAGGCCTGGGAACAGGCCTTCTGTGTACAGACAGGGGCTGCAGGGTATGGTTCCGGTCTGATTCCTTTCAGTAATTCATGCTGTTCCGGATATCCATAGTTCTGTCTGCTCCCCGGACTTCCTGTATTTTTACCCGGAGAAACCATACCGGCGGATTCATCAGCCCGGATTCGTCTTTCTTTTTAATCAGATCCTTTATTCTGACTCTGCAGGCAGATGGAATATCATCACTGTTCAGGCCGGAGCTTGTGCATACAGGAACGATGCCGTAGGGTGATGAGCTGTCACCGTAAACAGAAACTCCCAGTTCCAGATACTCGCCGGAAGTTTTTTTCCGCTGAAAAAAGCCGGCTGATTCCGGATCTGCAAGGCTGACCCATATGGACAGTTCTCCGTCATAAACCAGAATCCTTCCTGCCTCTGTGGCTGAATGCATGTCTGTACAGGATCCTATGGCAAGGGATGCATTGTTTTCTGTTTCCCTGCTGTTAAGGGTTCTTTCCCCGGAAACCGCAGTCCAGCATTTTTCCATGGTGTCCGGCTCCGGCTGTCTGCTGCCTGTTATGATTTCAGTCAGTCCGTCACCAGAGGCCATGAAACCTGTTCTGTCCTGCGTCCTGTTAAGAATTCCTTTCTTCCAGTTAAGCAGTTCACTGCTGCAGAAGAGTCTTCCCTGCTGCAGATACAGTTCCCTGCTTCTTCCGTTAATATCAAAAATTTTTTTATGATACGCAGCATACCTGACAGTGCCTCCGGTTTCCTCGCTCAGCGCCTCAAAGACCTGTGCTTTCTCAAAGTTAAGTTTCCCCAGCAGAACGGAATCTGTTTTAATTCCGGCACGGCCTGCTGTCATGCCGCAGCTGCCGGCTGCCTGTCTTCCTATGACCGAATTTGTAATTATAATGATTTTTTTCTCTGCATCTTTCCGCCATAAAAAGGATTTTACGGCATATTCAATGGATTTCTTAAAGGAGCTGTCTGAACAGGTGCCTGATGGCCTCAGTGAGGACAGATTTTTTTTCAGTTCAGAGAGATTTTCACTGTTCAGTGCTCTGACCGCCGGACTTTCTGTTCTGTCTCCGAAGGGGACAAGACATATTCTTGCGGAGTTTCTTCCTCCGGAAAAAAGTCTTTCTCCTGCCGTAAGCACACCCTGCTTAACGGAATCCCAGTCTCCGGCAGTGCTGAAGGAACAGTCCACAAGGAAAACAGTATCTGTCATCGATGCCGGATATGCAGACTGCTGTATGAATTCAAGGGGGAAGTATTCCCTGATTTCCTTTTCTGCCAGTTTTTCCATGGAGTCAGCCGTAACAGATGCATTCTGAATAACCCGTCCGTCTTTTACCGAATACAGGACGCTTTCGGACATGAATTTTCCCCCTGACCTGGAAACTGTTCCGGCCAGAATCCTGTCTGCTGATATCCTCTCTGCCAGCATGTTCAGGTCCTGGCCTGTGAGGAGCACTGAAGGTGAAAGTCCAAGCTGTCCTGTTTCAGCAAGCATTTCTCTCTGGGAAACAGTGCCGGTGTCTGTGGCAAGGGACAGGATTACAGTCAGCATCCTGGCATATTCCTGTCCGGAGCTTTCCGGAAGATCCTCTGACGGATTTGCGGTTCTGTAGGGGAAAACCCCGGTTTCAGTCCTGGCAGAAGCTGCAGCGGATATGCATAAGATGAATATGACAGAAAGAAGCAGTTTTTTCATATTTCCCCCTGTTTATGTTTTCGGCCTTATTCTGCTGATTATAAAACAAAACCTTCCTGAAAAGTGGGATTACGGTCTGGATGGTAGCTTAAATGGAGTCATAAGAAGATTTTTCTTCTTAAAAAAAAACGGCATACAAGGAATTAATGTTGATTTTTTTTCTAAAATAATGAAAAATGACATAACAAGTCTTTATATCAGTAAAAAATATTGTTTAAAAACTGGAGGTCTATATATGAGCAAAAGACTCTTTATGCTTCTGATCTCTCTCGTTTTTGTAACTTCCCTGACATCTGTTTCTTTCACTCAGACAGCTGCGGAAGGCGAGAGAACAGACGGAGAACTTACCGACACCTATGTCGGACCTGTAACAAATGTTGATGAACCTGGCAGCCTTAAATATGCTGCACCAAGACCCGTCATCTATTTTGACGGATACAATACCTACATCAATACACGTGTTGCATACAAACTTTCTGCAAAGGACGATCTGCAGAAAAACAGACTGTACTATAAAATAGACGGTGGAACAGAAAAGAGCTATACAGCTCCATTCTCCTTTGAAACAGAAGGACGCCATACTGTTGCATACCGCAGTTCAGACCGTATGGAAAGAAGGGGTAATGAGAATATCTTCACAGTAGTTCTTGACGACTCTGCTGCAGAAGCTGTTCTTCTCTCCGAATCCGCTGTAATCAAAAAAGAAAATGCTGTTTATGTTGCCCCTGATGCAGTTTTCACAATCAAGGCTTTTGATAAATATTCCGGAGTAAAATCCATCAGCTATTCAGTAAACGGTGAAGCAATGCAGGAATATGAAAGATCCTTCCTCCTTCCTGAAGGCGTAAAGGAAAACAGTGTTGCGATTACCACAACTGACAATGTTGCAATCAGCACAGATGCATATATTCTCAAGGCAAAAGATGAGAACGGCAATGATGTTGATGTTCCCGGTGATGAAGTAAAATTCGTTCAGGATACAGATGCTCCTGCAGTTGTTATTACAGCAGACAAGGAGATCTTCCAGAATGAAAAAGGAGCAAACATTGTTGCAAAGGACTATGTTTATTCCATCAGTGCTGCTGATGAGGAATCCGGTGTTGAATCCATCCTCTTCCGTTTAAACGGAGAAAAGGAATTCAAGGCATATACAGAACCTTTTGTTCTTGTAAATCCAGGCATCAACAAAATTGAAGCAAAGGCTGTAGACAAGGTCGGAAATGTAAGCGACCCTGCTGTTCTTACAGTTTTCGTTGATGTTGTACCGCCTGTAACTGTTATCAGACCGATTCTTGATGAAAATTACGCAGAATAATAAGGAGGTAAAACAATGAGAAAAAATAAAGTAAGCATACTTCTTTCCATACTTTTCGTTTTTTTTGCCGCATCTGTATCCTTCTCTCAGAATACTCCTGCTGCCGAAGACAGAGCTGCTGATGCTGCAGATTCCCAGATTCCTGCAGTTCAGGGCGTTGATGCTGACAGAAATTTCGAGTACAGTGCAACAAAAGCAGCCATGTACGATGACGGTATTACGCTGTTCGCAAATGCTCTTGTAAAATATGAACTTACTGCAACCGACAATGCTCTTGCAGACAAAAGCTACTACGATGTTATCCTTGAAAACGCAGCTGGTTCTGAAACAGAATACACTGTTCCTTTTGAACTTCATGAGGAAGGTGCATCTGTAATAGAATACTACAGCGTAGATAAAATGGGCAACAGAGAGCTCAAGAAACAGTACAGTGTTACTGTTGACAATACCGCTCCTGCAGCAAAACTGAAATCAGACAGAGCAATTTACAAGGCAGACGGAAAGTACTACGTTTCCGGCAGCCAGCTTTTCAGCATTACAGCTGAGGATGCTCTTTCCGGTGTAGGTACAATTGAGTATTCCACTGACGGAGCAACATATCAGGAATATGTAAAGGCTTTCTCTGTTCCTGCTGCAGATGAAGCAACAATCAAAGTGCGCAGCTGGGACAATGTCCTCAATTCCACAGAACATTTCTTCTTTGTAAATGAAACAGCTGACGGAGAAGAGGAAATTGCAGGAGAGGATCTGGTCCTTACTGTAGACAACGAAGCTCCGGCTGTGGTCATTACTCCGGACAAGGAAATCGTTGAACAGAGAGACGGAAGAGGAATTGTACTTGAAGACTACAGATATGAAATTACAGCTTCTGACGAAGGTTCCGGTCTTGCAAAAATCTTCTATCGTCTTGATAAGGCAGAAGCCTGGGAACCATATGAGAAGCCGGTTGAACTTTCAATTTACGGTGAACACAGAATTGAAGCAATGGCTGTTGATAATGTAGGAAATGCAAGTGCTCCTGTAACACTGCTGGTATTTGTTGATCTTGTACCTCCTGCAGCAGAGACTACAGCAGAATAAATTCCGGAGGACAGAACTATGAAGAATATAATAATTCCTGTTTTATTTATGACAGCATTTATGGTTGCCGGCTGTTCTTCAATTCCTGACGGATGTCTTGAAGGAGACTGTACAAACGGAAACGGCAAGCTTCAGTCAGCTGACGGGGTTGTATACGAAGGTAATTTCAAAGACGGAAAGATGGACGGTGAAGGCGTTATGGTCTGGAGTTCCGGTGCAACCTATTCCGGAGCTTTTGACGGAGATGCCAGAACAGGTCTTGGCACAATGACATGGCCGAACGGCGACAAATACGAGGGTGCTTTTGTTAACGGAAAGAGACAGGGCAAAGGTGTTTATACTTATGCTGACGGTTCCGTATACGAAGGAGATTTTGTTAATGACAAGCGTGAAGGTTCCGGTAAATTTACATTTACCGACGGTTCTGTTTACGAAGGTCAGTATGCTGACGGACAGAGATGCGGACAGGGAATCTATCGCTGGAGCAACGGAGACATTTATTCCGGAGACTGGAAGGACGGTCTTATGAACGGCAAAGGCGTTCTTACATTCAGCAACGGTGATGTTTATGACGGTGACTGGGCTGCAGGTCTCATGGAAGGAACAGGAACCTATACATGGAATTCAAAGTTCCGTTATGAAGGTCAGTGGGCTAAAGGTCTGATGAACGGTGAAGGAGCATATGTCAGAAAAGACGGTTCCAGAGTAACCGGAAAATTCCAGGACGGCAATTATACAGGTAAATAACCTGTTGAATAAAGCCCCTCTGTCCAAAGGACAGAGGGGCTTTTTTTATACTTTCTTTCTGGATCGATAAAAATAAAACTGCCGGCAGCAGGTTTCTGAACTGAATTTATTTCCAGGGAGAGAGATTATAGATTCTTGTTTTTCTGTTCTCATCCCTGAGCAGGCAGGACAAAGGAGTTTATATGTACAGGCTGACACTTAAACTTTCTCCGGAAGATGCGGATCGTACTGGAGATCTGGCACTGGAACTGGGAGCAGGAAGTGTTTCTTCATCAAAAGCAGGGGACATGGTTATGCTGCAGGTCCTTGCTGAAGATTCAGGTCTTCTGGACAGTGTCTGTTCAGAGGAGATCCTGAAGGAAGAGATTACGGAGGACAGCTGGAAATATCTGTGGCAGGATTCATTTGAAGGTATTATTGTAAATCAGGATATTTCCGTTATTCCTGCAGGCAGGAACGGGAAAGATCTTTCACGGGGAGCCTGCAGGTATCGTATTACACTGGATTCGAGGGATGCTTTCGGCAGCGGGAGTCATGCCACTACAAGACTGTGCATGGAAGCCCTGCAGGATTTTCTGGAAGCCGGAAATCCTCAGGAAATATCCGTGCTGGATGCAGGAACTGGTTCCGGAGTGCTGGCCATTCTGGCTGAAATGATGGGAGCCGGGCGGGTTGATGCCTTTGATATTGATGAACAGGCTGTGGCCCGGGCAGCAGAAAATTTCAGATACAACCATACTGAAGGTATTCATCTGTCTGTTTCCGATCTGATGAACTATGAAAGTCCTGTTCAGTATGATCTGATCACTGCCAATCTTCTTACCGGTGTAATTATTTCCGGGCTGGAAAAGCTGAAGGGACTGACTGCTCCGGATGGAGTCCTTATAATCAGCGGAATCGGTCTGCAGTGGGATGAAGAGGTTCAGGATGCATTTAAAAGGGAAGGTCTTGCCCTTTTAAGTCACAGAGTTCTGGAGAACTGGAGCTGCTACATCCTCCGTATAATCAGAGATTCTGATTCTGTTTTAAAGGAATAATTTTTTCAGAATTTTTTTCAAGAATCTGTTCCTTTACAGAGAAATCAGTGACTGTTCTGTCGGTCTGATCCAGATATCTTCTGAAGGGGATTAGAGGATAATCTGTTCCGAAAAGAATCTTATCTGCCCCGGCCAGTGAAACTGCTGTGTTCCAGATATTTTCACTGTACAGAAAAGGACCTGCTGCTGAGTCATAGAACACATTTTTAAAGGCCTGCTTTACTTCCGGCATAAGTTCATAAAACGGAAATCCTCCGCCCCAGTGGGCCAGCTGTATGATGACATCAGGGTGGGCCGAAATTACTCTGTACATAAGGGACAGATCCGGCTCATACTTGCCTGGATAAATGTGTCCCACAGGTTCATTTATATGGATGCATACAGGAAGGGACATGTCCTCGGCATATTCCAGAACTGCATGAAGATACTTTTCTGTTTCCTGATTCATTCCTCCGTAGAAGCCAAGTTCTCCTATGCCGGAAAGGCCGTTTCCCTTTATTTCCATAACTGTTTTTTTTATAAGCCGGCTGTCTCCGGCAGGAACGGATCCGAAACATTCAAGTTCAGGACAGCGGGAAGAAACTTCTGCGAAATAAAGATTCTGTTTTCTGCAGAGGAATTCAGTCTGCCATGGAAAGCCCATTACAAAAGCTCTGCTGATTGAGCTTTCTGTCATGGCAGCGAGAAGCCCTTCTGCGTCTTTCATTTTTGCAGCAGGAGAAGAATACAGGAGAGCAAAGCCTTTATCTGACAGAAACCGGTCCCTGTTTTCAATAACTTCAGGGGCGAAGATGTGGACATGTGAATCTGTAATCATCTGTCTACCCGAAAAACTCAGGAAGAACTGCAGACAGAGCCTTTTTCTTTTCTGCAGGCCATTTGTCCTGTGCTGTAAGAACTGCAGAGGCAGCGGCATTTCTGCAGCCGCAGGTCCTTTCTTTTCCCAGAAGAGGGAGTATTTTCTTTATAATCAGCTGGGCATTCCGTGCGTTTTCCTGAAGATTCTCAACCACCATGGATGAAGATACTTCTTCCACAGGCTCATACCAGCAGTCGTAGTCTGTGCACATGCAGATCATGCAGTAGCAGATCCCGGCTTCTCTTGCGAGCTTTGCTTCCGGAAGAACGCTCATGTTGATGATCCCGGCTCCCCATGATCTGTACATTCGGCTTTCAGCTTTTGTTGAGAAGGCAGGTCCTTCCATGCAGATGAGAGTTTCATTATTATGACAGGAAAGCCCAATGCTTCGGATCACAGTGGATGCTGTCTCTGATATTCTGCTGCAGAACGGTGTGCCGAAGGAAATATGTGCCGCTATGCCTTCTCCGAAAAATGTTGACGGTCTGTTTTTTGTCCTGTCGATTATCTGATCAGGAACAATGAAATCACGGATCTTTATCTCTTTCTTAAGACTTCCTACTGCAGAGAAAGCTATGATTTCCCTGACCCCGATCATTTTAAGGGCGGCAATGTTTGCCCTGAAGTTTACTTCTGAAGGCAGGAAAACATGACCTCTGCCGTGGCGGGGAAGAAATGCTGCGGTATGGCCGTCAATATTTACAATTGAAATTTTGTCTGATGGTTTTCCCCATGGGGTATCTATATCAAGTTCTTCAATAACTTCTGCCCCTTCGATCTGATAAATGGCTGAACCGCCTATAATTCCTGTTTCTGCTTTTAGCATGTCTGTCTCCTGGCTGAATGATGAACGTTTTTATGTGCTCTGTGTCATAATTTCAAGAATTTTTAAAGGTACTGACAGAAAATTTTTATGTTGACAAATAAAAAGATTAGTCTGCGTAGTTAAAAGGATAAATACTCAGCTGTTATATTATAACAGACGCACCAAAAAGGAGGAGAGCATGAAACGAATCAGCGTTTCTGTCCTCGTGATTTCATTTCTGCTGATGATTTCCGGTTTTGCATTTGCAGCCGCAGATCATTCACAGTTTTCGGAACTCAGGGGGAATTTTAATAGTAAGTCTGATGTGACAAAAGAATGTGTTGTATGCCATCCCGGAGTACCCGTAACTGCAGATGACATCCATATGCAGCCTGTGGGAAAAAAGATGGAATGTATTGACTGCCATACAGAAAAGGCACCAAATGCAAAGTTTAAGGCATCTCAGGTTACAGCTGCCAGCTGTGAACGCTGCCATACTGTAAATCCTCATACAGAGGTTCTTGAAGTAAAGAGTGCAGATGCAAAAGAGCCTGCAGGTCTGAAGGGACGTTATAATCCCCTCAATTACATGGCTCTCCTTGCAGGAAGAGATGCAGGATGTGACAGCTTTGAAAACCGTCTTCTTGACAGCCACCGTAAAATGGTTTCCTGTCAGGCATGTCATATAGATCATTTTTCTGCCAAGGCAGAAGGAGTGACTGCAGGATATCAGCTGGAAAAAGGTCAGGTATGTCCTGTATTTTTTGGCAAGGCTGCAGAAGAAGGTGCAGCTCCTGAAGTTGAGTGCTTTGTAAATCACGGAGTTACTGACGCAGGTCAGTCCCTTAAATGCGAAGACTGCCACAGCAGAGACGGCAGATTCAGCAGCATTGAAGCGGGCTGGGTTCCCGGAAAGGACAGAAGTTTCTTCCTGGATATAGTTGGAATTCTTATGCTTCTGGGCGCAATTGCAGGTGTAGCAGGACACGGATTCCTTCGTTACAGAGCTTCAAAGAAATAGGAGACATTAAATGAAAAAAGTATATATGTATACAGTTTTTGAGAGAATCTGGCACTGGGCTCAGGCTCTGCTGATTTTCTTCCTTGCTCTCACAGGTTTTGAAATCCACGGCTCTTTCAGCCTTTTCGGATATAAGACATCTGTTGTATGTCATACATATGCCGGCATTGCTCTCGTTGTTCTCTTTGTTATTGCCATTATATGGCTCATCGTTACAGGAAACTGGAGAGCCTATGCTCCTACAAAGGAAGGTCTTATTGAGCAGATGATGTTCTATGCTTTCGGTATTTTCAAAGGAGAACCTCATCCTTATCACAAGTACAAAGATGAAAAGACCGGAGTTCTTATGAAACTCAATCCTCTTCAGAGACTTTCATATCTTGGTCTCCTTCTGTGCATGCTTCCTGTTATGATTCTTACAGGAATTCTGTATGTTCTGGTTGCAGACGGAACTATTCCTATGGAATCAGTAAAATGGCTTTCCATTATCCATACATTTTTCGCATTCGCAGTTCTTGCTTTTGTTGTTGCCCATGTTTACATGACAACAAACGGAGAGACAATTCTTTCCGATACAAAGGCCATGATTACCGGCTATGAAAATGTTGAAGAAGAAGACAAGTAACAGATAATTCTGTTTTTAATAAAAAGGCTGTCCGGAAACGGGCGGCCTTTTTTGTATAAAAGGCCTTGTTGGCACAGGCAAATTCTGATTATTAAGCCTGATACTGTAAATTAGGTAACAGGCAGAGCCGTATGATCCGGCCCATAGGTTCTGTTCAGTCTGAATGTATCTGACACTGCTGCAGGGCTCCGGCTGTTCTCCTGTACAGGTAAACTGTGACAGGTTAAACATGGCTTTGCATCCGGGACTTCTGCAGTGCTTCTGCGAGCGGTTCAATGGAACGCTTAATTTAACTTCTGGACTGATTCAGGGGCAGTACACTTGCTGCTGTTATTCTTCCTTTCCGTACTCTGCCTGTTCCACAGCCGCCTTTAGCGTCCCGGTCGGCTGATTATCCATTAGATAGAGAAGATTCTGCTGAATACCTGTCGGCTGTGCTGTTTTCACAGCATCAAAGCTGCCTGAACCGATACCAAAGAACCGTTCAAAGAATGCTTTCAGCTTATCAATGATGGTCTGTTTCCTGGCTGGGCGGTTCCCGCCGCCAAAGCGGGATACCGGAGGCATAAGCTTGTCGATGTCAGTTCCGGTGGTCCTGATCTCACCGTTTCGGAAGGAATCCTCAAGGAATTTTCTTGTTTCAGCCTCTTTCAGTTTTTCTTCCTGAATGATCTGAACGAGCTGACGTTCACGCTCTTCAGCAACGAAGGAATGCCACTCGGTCATAACATCATCAACATCATTGATACCGGCAATAAAGGTCTCAATCAGCTGCTTCTTGGACCGCAGTTCCGGTGAAGAATCAACTGCCTTGCGGATGGTCACAAGAACTTCTTTATCCTGACAATGACTGTCGTGGTACTTCTTCACAAGCAGAAGAATATAGTCGATATTGATCTCGATCTGCTTAATCAGTTCGACCTCAAAGACGATATCGTCCGTGATATCCTCCTTGTCCTTATCGTCGTGCCTGTTTCTCCACTCATCGCGGAGATCCTGATAACGTCCCAGATAGTCCTGAAGATCGCGTTCGGAAATAAGCTCTTTTCCGGCAAACTCATCAAAGGATAAAAGCAGATTTCTCATACGAAGGATTGCACCGAACAGACCGATAAAGTCCTTCTGATTCTGTTCTCCGATGATCCGCGGCTGGCTGAGAGGAAACTTTTCCGTGAGATCATTCATCATGTCAACATAACCAGGATGCAGTTTGTTATCCGCGTCGATAAAGCCGTTATAGTAGTCCTTAAATGTCTGCAAAAGAACGATACCACCGGCGTTCTTGTCTCCGAAGAGAGCAATCGCATCGTCTACACGCTTTTGAAGATTTCTGAAGCATACAATATTGCCGAAGGTCTTGATGCTGTTGAGAATACGGTTCGTGCGGCTGAAGGCCTGAATCAGTCCGTGCATCCTTAGATTCTTATCCACCCACAGGGTATTCAGCGCAGTAGCATCAAAACCGGTAAGGAACATATTTACAACGATGAGCATATCCAGCTCTTTATTCTTCATGCGGAGAGAAACGTCCTTGTAGTAGTTCTGGAACTTGTCTCCGACCGTTGAATAGTTGGTATGGAACATCTCGTTGTAGTCTTTGATAGCGTGCTCAAGGAAGTCTCTTGAACTCTGGTCAAGGGCAGAAGTATCCTCGCTGTTTTCCTCGTCCAGAATGCCGTCCGCTTCGGCTTCATTTGCTCCGTAGCTGTAAATGGTGGCAATACGCAGAGCTTTCGTCGGATCGGCTGCCATCTGCTTCTTGAACTCCTCATAATAGAGCTTCGCCATCTGAACAGAGGATACGGCAAAGATGGAGTTGAAACCGCTGACACGCTGTTTCTGCTTAATCTCTGCAACGGCTCCGCGTTCTGCAGAAGCTACTTCCCTGATATTCGTCAGTGCGCTGAACAGATAGCTCTTGTTTCCGCGATAAGTTTTCTGATCAAAGTGATCGAGGATATACTGCGTAACAAGACGGATGCGTTCTGGAGCCATGAAAGCTTTTTCACGGTCAATATCCCATACGTCCTTGTCCTGCATTTCTTCTTCCGTATCCATGGTCTTGATATAGTCCACACGGAAAGGAAGAACATTCTTATCGTTGATAGCATCCACGATGGTATAGGTGTGGAGCTGATCTCCAAAGGTCTGCTCGGTGGTAAACAGTGCACTGGTATGATTTGCGGTGGTATTGGCGGCAAAGATTGGCGTACCGGTAAAGCCGAACAGATGATATTTCTTGAAATTCTTGATGATGGCCGTGTGCATATCACCGAACTGACTGCGATGGCACTCATCGAATACGATAACGATATGCTTCTGATACACCGGATGACCGGGATTCTTCTTGATGAAGGTGGTAAGCTTCTGAATGGTCGTAATGATGATACGGCATTCGTCCTTCTCAAGCTGTTTTTTCAGCACAGCCGTGGAAGTGTTGCTGTTGGCAGCACCTTTCTCAAAACGGTCATATTCCTTCATGGTCTGGTAGTCGAGATCCTTACGGTCAACGACAAACAGCACCTTGTTGATATAGTCCAGCTGAGAAGCAAGCCGCGCTGTCTTGAAGGATGTCAATGTCTTGCCCGATCCGGTGGTGTGCCAGATATACCCGCCTCCAGCAACGCTGCCGTATTTCTTGTAGTTGGTTGCGATCTCAATACGGTTCAGGATACGTTCGGTTGTGGTGATCTGATACGGGCGCATGACCATCAGCATATTCTCGGAAGTGAAAATGCAGTATTTTGTCAGCACATTCAGAATCGTATGACGAGCAAAGAAGGTCTTTGTAAAGTCGATCAAGTCCGGGATAACAACGTTGTGATTCCCGATCTCGTGGACTTCACCCGCACCTTCTTTGCCCGGCACACCATTCTGAACGTGCTGACGAAATACTGCATCTTCACCTCCGAGAATATGCTGATGGTCATGCGCCCGTATCAGATCACGGCTACCGAG
>JAZRYV010000083.1:0-7124 GCA_045600925.1 Spirochaetota bacterium | reverse complement strand
GAAGGGGAAAAAGCTTTCTGCGTCTCCTGTAATTCCACCTTCCCGATATCTTTGTTCAGCAGAAGTTCCAGAAGATCCAGGCAGATGTCCGGATTGTTTTCCATAACCTTTCCGAACATGAAGTCATTTGTGAATCTGAGCAGTTTGTACTGCTCTTCGTAATCCGTGAATACCTTTTCTGATGTCATAAAACAGCACCTTAATTTTTGATCTGTCAATAAAAAAAGAGCAGAGGAGACGGATGCCTGTCGGCAGCCATCAGGGATATTCCGGTACAGCCCGTGCGACGGCGGCCTGTCGGCAGCCATTATGACAGTATAATTAATACACTATTATAGAGACGTATGGTCCATACGTCTCTGCTGGACTGTGTCCCTTCCGTGTTTTAACACCTGCCGGCCTGCTGAATTTCTGACAGATACCGTCCGATCCTGAAGGAACAGAAACGGTACATAAGGAATACGTTTCCGGAGGCCTGAAATTTAAAAAATTCAGGAACTTTTTTGGGTTTTTTGCAAAAAAAAATATAATTTATGATGGTTTTACAGGTAAAACAACAGTTTAGCAGAGCCGTTTGGCCTGAACGGCCCGGTCGGCAAATACGGCTCTGTACCAGGCTGAACGGCTCTGATCCGAAACAGGCTGTTACAGCCACGGCCTGCAGGACTGCTGATCCTGGGAACAGACAATCATATCAGTCTGTTTCAGGTTCATTCAGAACATAATGGGTGCTTCGGCCTGCCCCTTTCTGCTGCAGAATATTGTTTTCCATTAAATATTTAATAGAACGTATGGCAGTATCCTGAGAACATTTACAGATTACAGCCCACTTGCCGGAAGTTAAATTGCCTTTGAATCCCTCCAGAAGCATGTTTATCATTTTCTTCTGGTCTGTGTTCAGTACAGTCCGGTTATACTCCTGCTTTCAAACAACTGTTATTTTGTCTGTTCCTTTATACGACAATACATGGATCCAATTAAAAGATAATCAAGTTCTGCCAAATCATTCTTTGGGATATTTAAAGGCAATGTTATTTTCACAGGATTTTTGTAGGTAATTACTGCAGAAGTTGCATTTTCTAAAGACGTGCAAACGGGGTCGTCCTGATACCACCCTCCGAAATAGACATTAAGAGTTTCTGCTTTTAAAATAATTTTATTTTTTACAAGTCCCCATTTGCCTTCCATTCTGCTTATTCGACAGCTATCTTCCATAAAAAGAAAAACAAAAGTGGTGTCTTTATTCAATTTTAAAACAGGTGCCGTTTGATCGGCTCCACCGTTCCAGTATTCCACTGCAGCATTTTTTCCTTTATAAGGATATTTATATGAAGAATCAGCTTCAAAAAATCTGATTCTTTCCAGCAGTCTGTCCTCTGAAGCAGAAAAACTAACCTCTTTTGTCTTTGGTTCATACCAGCTGAAATTTTTAAAATATTTAATTAAATTTTCATCCTGAAAAATATAGCCTTTCTTCGCATATACCATATTTCTCAATATCTTCAGTTCTGTTTTATTTAAAACCCCAAGCTGCATATCATTTATGTACCGGTGTTCTATTGCATCTTCAAGTGCAGCGATATTGCCGTTCCGAATAATAGTTTTATATCTTTCCAAATCAATCATCAGTACATCATATTCAATATCTGTCAGTGTTGCTGGATCTTCACAGTTAAGTTCAGTTGAATATCTATTCTTTTCAAATTCATGCTCTGACCCAGCATAAATATCACTTATTAATAAAAAAAACAGAAAACTTATTAACACTTTTTTCATTTTTTTCACCTGCAATACTGGTTTTGTCAAAAACAGTTTGCACTTATTTCCAGAGTCAGTCAATTCTTTTTGCAGGCTGACCAATTTTTTGCAAAGGACCTCTGTCTTTTAATGAGCGGAAGCAGTCCTCCATTTGCAAAGCAGATCCTCCTGTTGTTCCACTAACTCATGAAGTATCTGCAGACCTGTGTCTGAACCTGTACCACTGTTATATTCTCTGTTTTGTATCTTTCATTCAACAAATCTGTTTTCAATCTGACTCACATACTTTCGTCTGGCTTTATCGTGACACATCTCTTCATCATTGCTCATTATCTGTTTTATCCTGTATTACATAATTTGACAAACATAGCTTTCCTCTTTTTTCTCCGCAGAATATGCGTAAATTACAGTACATTATCTCCGCAGGCAAGAAAAAAATATATATTTTCTGCCCTGATCATCTTCTGAGCAGCTCAGTCAGGCACTGAACGGCTCGATATCCCTGTGTTTGGTCTGAACAGCTCTGATCCGGATTCTCTGTCTTTTCCATGCCATATTTTCCTGGCAAAAAATGACTGTACAGTCTGCTTTCACTGCCTTCTATGGTACCAGGAGAACACCATGAATTTTGCAATAAAATCCCTGGGCTGCAGACTAAATATGGCAGAGATTCAGTCTGTTTCCACAGCCCTGCAGCAGGCGGGCCATGTCCTGACCTCCGAGGAACAGGCAGACCTGCATATCATAAATTCCTGCTGCGTTACAGGAACCAGTGAACGGAAGACCAGACAGCTTCTGTACCAGTCCCTGAAGGGAGCAGGACCGGAACGTAAAATAATTGTCACAGGCTGTGCTGCCGGCACAGACCGGCGGGAAGGAAACGTGTACTGGCTGTCCAACGACTACAAATATATCATTCCCAGGCTGACAGAGGACTGGAGCATTATGGATGCTCTGGAGAAATTTCCTCCTTCCCGATTTGACTATGTTCCTGCAGAACATTCCTCCAGGGTTAGAATTAATCTCAAAATTCAGGACGGATGCAGCAGTTTCTGTTCATACTGCATTATTCCTTTTGTCCGCGGGCTGCCTGTAAGCCGGCCTGCAGATTCTGCCGAGAGAGAGCTCCGGCTGCTTGTGGATCACGGATACAGGGAGTTTCTCCTGACAGGAGTATGCATAGGGAATTATTCTGACAGCGGCCTTAACCTGTCAGGCCTTCTGGAAAAACTTCTGGCAGTTCCTGGGGACTTCCGGCTTCATCTGTCCTCCATCTCCCCTCTTGCAGTAGATGAACATCTGGCAGATGTGCTTGCCCATGACAAAATGGTACGTCATCTGGCCCTCTCCCTTCAGAGCGGAAGCGACAGAATTCTTGCAGCCATGAACCGCCGCTATACAGCTTCATATTATATGGAAAAGGTTGATGAGATCCGCAGAAGGATGGATCCTTTCAATTTCACCACAGACATCATCACCGGTTTTCCGGGTGAAACAGAGGAGGATTTTGAGGCTTCCCTGAAGCTTGTTAAGGATGCAGGTTTTTCCCATGTTCATGTTTTCCGCTATTCAGAAAGGCCCGGAACAAAGGCTTCTGCCATGGGAGACAGGGTTGATGAGACTGTAAAAAAGGAACGGAGCCGCAGACTCATGGAACTTGTCTCAGCTCAGAAGCAGGCATGGTACAGAAGATTCAGCGGCATAAAATCCACTGTGCTCAGCGAAGGTTTCCGCCGGGGATCAGCCAGAGGCTTCAATGAATACTATGTACCGGTTGAAATCACAGAACAGGTTCCTGCAGGAAACTTCTGCCGGGTAAAAACTGTTTATGAAAACGGGATACTTAAAGGCACACCGGACTTAAGAGATTCATCTGACTAAAATAACAGCTTGACATGTTTTGACATAAACATAATTTTTAAGAAAAAGGAGGTTCCGTTATGGATTATGTAGGAAACCTTTTCCGTCCGCCAAGTGAAGGAAGAAGCATGATAATTCAGGCAACAGTAGGATGTTCCCACAACCAGTGTACATTCTGCGGAGCCTACAAGGACAAAAAATTCTACATCAAGGACATGGCTCTCATAAAAAAAGACATAGATGAGGCCTCACACTACAGGAACTATTTCGACAAGGTATTCCTTGCAGACGGAGATATTCTCATTATGCCTACTGCCCAGATAATGGAAATCCTTGCATACATTTATAAAAAATGTCCCTGGACAGAACGGGTGGGCGTCTATGCCAATACAAAGGCCATCCTGAAAAAATCTCCAGATGAACTGAAGGAACTTCACGATGCAGGAATCAAAATCATCTATCAGGGAATCGAAAGCGGAAACAAAGATGTTCTCCGGCATGTAAAGAAAGGGGCCTTCCCGCATAAAATGCTGGAGGCTTCACAAAAGGTCATCAATTCCGGAATCGAACTTTCTCAGACAGTTCTCCTTGGTCTGGGAGGCATGGAACTGAGCGAGGCCCATGCCGCAGATACAGGGAAACTGCTTTCCGAAATGTCCCCTCACTATGCCTCAGCTCTGACAGTAATGCTGCTTCCCTACACACAGCTGGGCCGGGAAGCAAAGGCCGGAACCTTTAAACTGCCCTCAAAGTTCGGCATATTAAAGGAACTCCGTCTTATGATAGAGAACATGAACATGCAGAGAACCTGTTTCTTTACCTCCAATCATGCCTCCAACTATCTGCCCATCCGGGCCTTTCTGCCCAGGGATAAAGAGCAGGTACTTAATCTTATTGATGAAGTCATTAAAAAAGGTGATGAAAAAATTCTCCGGCCGGAATACATGCGTGCACTCTGATCCGGAAAATAAGAAACCGGGCTTTCGCCCGGTTTCTTATTTTCACCTGTTTATTTTTTCTGTTTTGCAGCTTCTTTTTTCAGATAATCACAAAGTCCGGAATAATCCCTGTCCGGAGCAAGTTCCTGTGCCTTTTTTACATCTGCCAGGGCTTTTTTATAATCCTTTAATCCTAAATAAGCAGCAGATCTGCTGACATACAAATTAGCACTGGAAGGATCAAGTTTTATGGCTGTTGTATAATCTGCAACAGCCTTTTTAAATTCCTTCATCAGGAGACGGGCCATGGCTCTGTTCTTTAAAGAATTAATATTGGAAGGCTTCAGCTTCAGGGAACTTGTGCAGTCTGCAACACACTGTTTCAGGTTTCCGGTCTTAAGATAACAGTATCCTCTTTCCGAATAAAACTCCGAATCCGGGTTAATCTTTATAAGAGCTGTCCAGTCAGCAATGGCATTTTCATATTCTCCAAGCTCAGTCCAGGACATGGCTCTGTTGTACAGTCCCTGCTGATGATCGGGAGCAATTTCAAGGACTCTGCTGCAGTCTTCTACAGATTTCTCATATTCCCCCATGGACATATATGTGGAAGATCTGAAACAGAGACAGCTTAAAGAAGAAGAATTAACCTTAAGCCCGCTGTTAAAACACTTCAAAGCCTGTTCATAATTACCCTGATACATGGCATTGATTCCTTCTTTTGCAAAGTCATCAGCAGACTTCACCTGTCCACTGCCACAGCCGACAAAAAACACTCCTGCTGCCAGTACTGACAGAATTAATACTGTTTTTTTCATGTGTCCTCCGATTTTAAATCAGCTGTTTTTTTCTTTCACGGTTTGTCATCTTTGCTTCTTTAAGAACCTGATTATATATATCCAGAATGTCTTCTCTCTCAGGTTCAATATCCAGAGCCTTTTCCAGATTCTCCAGGGCCTTTGTGTATTTCTTCATCTTTGAATAGAGCAGTCCTCTGAAAGCCAGTGCATTTACACATTCCGGATTCAGCTTCAGAGCCCTGTTTAAATCAGACTCTGCCTTTTCATAATCGTTCAGCTCATAATATGCACAGCCTCTGGTGGCATAGGAATCTGCATAATCCTGCTTAAGAAGAATTGATTCAGTACAGTCATCAAGTGCTTTCTGATATTCTCCCATCCTGAGCCTGCACCATCCTCTTTCTTCATAACAGAAATAGAATCCTTCATCATTGATGATATATGCTTCACCGTGGTCATCAAATCTGCTTGTGTTTCGGCTGCTGATGAGTTCTGACCAGTCTCTTATTGCCAGCATGTATTCTTTAAGACGGGTATAGGCATAGGCCCTGTTGTAGTATGCTCCCCTGTAATCCCGGTCAAAGTACAGAGCCATTACGCAGTCACTTACTGCCTTGTCGAACTTTTCCATATAAATATATGCAGTGGATCTCATGAGATAATACTTCTTTTCATCAGGGTTTATCTCCAGTGCCTTCGTAAAATTTTCCACTGCGTAGTCGTACTGCTCTGTATTCAGGCATTTAATCCCCACTGCAGCATAATATTCTGCACTTCCGGAACCTGACTGTCCTGTGGCACATGACAGCGGCAGCAGAAATAAAGCCGGAACTGCCATAAAAACAAATAATCTGAATAGTCTTTTCATCTTTTTCCCCATAAAAAAAACTGAGCCATTATGATACTCTTCCGGAGGATTCTGCAATCATTTTAAGAGGCGGAAGCAGAAATTTGTACTTTTAAAATAATATTTCTTGCCATTCTGCAGCATAAAAATACAGTAAGCAGGATAAAAGAAGGAGGTTTCTATGGAAGACGCCATCCGGGAAGCTCTGCGTTTTGTAGGAGTTGAACTGAGGGAGAATCCCTCTGCAGACAGACTTAAACTGATTGATGAAGCTGCACAGAAATTTGACCTTAATCCCATGCAGACTGAATTTCTGACAGACAAAATTTCTTCAGGCAGCCGGCAGTAAAAAAAGAGAGCATTAAGCTCTCTTTTCCGTTTTTAACCATTATGACAGCAGCATTCTGTCGCTGACCATTCCTTCCGATGATCCGAATTTTTTCAGCAGATCCTGCACCTGAAGATTCTTTTTGTCCTCTCCGCTGACATCGTATATTATCCGGCCTTCGTTCATCATAATAAGACGGTTCCCGTAATGAATTGCGTCCCTCATATTATGGGTAACCATGAAAGCCGTAAGGCTGTCTGAACGGATAAAGCTGTCAGTAAGCTCCAGAACCTTTTTTGCCGTCTTCGGATCAAGAGCTGCAGTATGTTCATCCAGAAGAAGAAGTTTCGGCTTAACCAGAGTTGCCATAAGCAGAGTTAAAGCCTGTCTCTGTCCTCCGGACAGAAGACCGACCTTTGAATTCATGCGGTTTTCCAGCCCAAGATCCAGCAGTGCCAGTTTTTCTCTGTAGAGATTTCTTTCCGCATTGCTGATTCCCCATTTAAGGCCTCTGTGTTTTCCTCTCCGCAGAGCCATGGCAAGATTTTCCTCTATCCACATGTTGGCTGCAGAAGTCGGATCGTAGCCATGTC
>JAZRYV010000082.1:0-1113 GCA_045600925.1 Spirochaetota bacterium | reverse complement strand
AAATAATCGATCTTACACAGGGCAATCCATTCAAACTCATAATCCTTTACAGCCTGCCAATTCTGTTCGGCAATCTTTTCCAGCAGCTGTACAACATGTGCGACACCCTCATTGTAGGTCGTCTTTTAGGACCTGATTCTCTTGCGGCAGTAGGAAATACTGGTCCAATGAGTTTTCTCATCCTGGGATTTCTCTACGGAATGACATCAGGCTTCTCTGTCATCACCGCCCAGCGTTTCGGCGCTCAGGATCCAGAGGGATTAAAAAAATCTGTTGCAGTAAACATCATTCTTAATGCGATTTCATCCATTCTTGTAACAGCCCTGGCATGTGCAGTGGCTACACCCATTCTGCATCTGACTCATACTCCGCTCTCCATCTTTAAGATCTCTCAGAAATACATAATCATCATTTTTTCAGGTACATGCGGACTTGTTCTTTACAACGCCTGTTCCTGTATCCTCCGTGCTGTTGGTGACAGTCGAACTCCTGTTTATTTCCTGATTTTTTCATCATTCCTGAACATCGGCCTGGATTTCCTTTTCATCTATAAGATGCAAGATGTTGCCGGTGCCGCATGGGCTACAATACTTTCCCAGGGAATTTCCGGAATCCTGTGCTTCATCTGGATCCTCGTCAAATATCCAAATCTTCACGTAAAGAAGGAACATTTCCATTTCGGTTTCAAATTCCTGTGGCAGCATTTAAGTCTTGGAATGAACATGGGATTCCAGTTCTCAATCACAGCTGTCGGAATTGTCATTCTGCAGGGGGCCCTCAATCTTTTCGGACCTTTAAAAATCGCCGCCTATACTGCCGCCCAGAAAGTAGAACAGGTCATTACAACAGCAGCCGCAGTTCTTGGTGTTGCCATGACAAATTATGCAGGTCAGAACATGGGAGCTCTAAGACTGGACAGAGTAAAAGAAGGAGTCAGAAAAGCAGGACTTATGGCCATCATCATCGGAGCTGTCGCCGGACTCATCTGCTGGTTCTTCTATTCGCCTATGACTTCCATTTTTGTCGACAAATCCAAAGTCAATCCGGATGAACTTGCAGAGATCCTTAAAACAGCGGGAATATACCTGAGAATCTGCGGTGTGTTCTTCCCTG
>JAZRYV010000081.1:0-7800 GCA_045600925.1 Spirochaetota bacterium | reverse complement strand
CTGCAATGAATTCACAGACGGACCATTTCTGGGCAGCTGTAAAAATATCAGTCAGTCTGCGAAGATATATGCCGTATTCGATTCTGCCTGATTCATATCCGGTTATTCCCAGAAGATAGAGAGAAATTACCGATTCCCCCTGTTCCTTCAGCCGTGCAAGACATGCCTTTTCTGCCTGGTCAGTTACATTTTCGGATGCTAAAGAACTATAAAGATCATCAAGTATGCGGAATTTTGATATAGTTACATCCTTTGGTTCAAGACGTCCCCATTTTTCTTCTTTAAAGAGTGATTCGAGTCTGGCAAGCGATTTGGACTGAAACATTTTTCTACCTTCCTCAGTTTACTTATTTCTGATCTGTCCTGCGCTGACAGAAAATCTGTCAGTATATAATGAAAATACCCATCTTTTGTGACGGGTATTTTCAGGTATCAGCTGCAGCAGTACAGCTTATTATTAAGATTCCAAAAAATAAATTTTGTTACTCAGCTGGTCATTTTTCAGACGAAGCCTGCCCGCTGTTCTCATTGTCGAAAGCTTCATGAAGATCCTGACCGTCAAAGTTTACTTCATATGTATCTGTCAGAACTTTCAGCTGATCAAAAAAGAAGTATGTATCTGCTGTAAGTTCCTCGTGATTCACATTAGTCTGTGCCCTCAAAACAAATCTTGTGATTCTTGTTACCTTTGTCTGAGGATAGGATTCAAAAGCCTGCGGCACACTTTTAGGGATATAGACCTTCATTGGTCTCCATCCTACAAAGTTTACGGAACCGAACTTAAGGATATGAGTATCTCCCCTGTAATCCTCCAGCCAGGCTTCCAGATCATAGGGATTGCCGCGGCCGTGAACCCACAGTGAAATTGCCTGACACTGTCCAGGAAGCTGAAGACCTCTGAACTGTTCTTCTTTTCCGGAAGCTGTATTCATACGGAGAAAAGGTTTTCCTGTCTTCCAGTCCACTTCCTTCGGAGCTTCAATGTTTACGGAGTTTTCACCAGGATATCTGAATTTAAATTTAACACCCAGAACTTTTGATTTGCTTTTTCCCTTGTCTGTCAGTGACAGTTCCTCTATGGAAAGATCATTTGGCCCGCCGTTAACAAGCTTCATTTCCAGGGTAAGGACAGGATCCTTTCTTTTCAGCTTTTCTTCGGTTTCAGCTTTTTCGTATTTTTTCGGAGTGGAAGTGAGAAACCATCCTTCTCCGTTGATATCTTCACTTATTTTCGCATTCTCAAAGTCTTCTACAACAACAGCTCTCAGTTCTTCACCGCTGACATCAGGATTTACATTTGTCATAACCCTGGAATCAGCATCCTTTACAAAAGTGAAACTGAAAAGGACAGCAGCAGCTGTAAAGATGACCGGTGCGGATTTCATATATTTCTTCATCAGTAATCCTCCATTATTACTAAATTTTACCAGTTGTCACGAATAGTCTCATCACCTGTGAATTCGGACAGATCAGTTATGATTCTGAACTGATCGAAATAACAGTAGAATGTTCCCGGAACCTCAAATCTGTCGCTTTCGATATAGAAGGAGACAAAATGAAGATTCTTGTCCAGCATTGCAAAGGTTGATGACTGAGGCAGCCATCCAGGAATAATCACTGACATTTCCTTCCAGCCCCAGAAATCAAGACGTCCTACTTTAAGCTTGTGAATATCACCTCTGTAGTCCCTGAGTTTTACAAACAGTGTATGACGGAATTTCCTTCCGAGACACCAGACCTTGATTTCCTTGGCTTTTCCGCGGACAATATATTCGTTGGGAGGGAAAACTTCCACTCTGTCGAAGCCTCTGTCATAAAAATAGGTTTTTACACCAAGAACGGATTTATTTTCATGGGTGAAACCGTTTTCATCTGTTACAGTATCAGAGAATTCACCTTCTTCACCTTTTTCATTTACAGCCTTGCCTTCTGTGTTTATTGGTCTGGGCTTTCCGGGAATCTTCCTTATTTTTGTATCACCAAGAGGACAGGTTGATACTGCACGCCAGTCTTCACAGGCTTCAAAATCGTTCATCCAGTCAATTATTAAGCCGTCCTGGTTTTCTGCGGCTCCACTGCTCTGACCGCTATTATCCTGAGCTTTTAAATCCGTCACTCCATTACCGATAAAGAGTGCCATCACCCCGATAATCGATAACGAAGCTATTCTGCCGATCCTTTTCATTGATAACTCCTGTGATTAAGAAAAAATCTGCACTTCGCTATTATTTGCTTCGGCAAACAATGCTTAAAAAATAAGCGATAAATTCCGAAGACTGACAAATATGGATTTTTTATTAAAAAAGTTTTCAGGCCCATATGTCAAGGAATTAATATTCAGGCTCTACGGACTGAACATCCTTTCCATGTGACTGTTTTTTCATTCCCACCCACCTCCTCCCATGTCTGCAGCCTAAAAAGAATTGCAAAAAAAACGGAAGGACTGTCTTCTGTACATGAAAATCAACTGTAAGGACTGAAACATGAAGCTGAATGAGCTGTACGGGAAAAAATTCGTGGTTTCCTTTGAAATTTTTCCTCCGAAAACACCTGCCGGAGATACAAACCTGTGGAGAGAGCTTAAGCTTCTCTCTGCCCATAAACCTGACTTTGTATCCGTAACCTACGGAGCAGGTGGAAGCACCAGAACAAAAACACTGGAAATAGCCCTTAAGGTAAGAAATGAATTCAGCATCACTCCGATTGTTCATTTCACCTGTGTCAATGCCGGGAAAGAAGACATAAGATCCTATATTTCAGAAGTAAAGAACCACGGCATAGAAAACATAATGGCACTGAGAGGGGATCCCCCATTGGGAGAAACAAAGTTTACACCACATCCTGATGGTTTCCGGCATGCAGATGAGCTTATAGAATTTCTTCATGAAATCGGAGACTTTACGATTGCGGCTGCAGGATATCCTGAGGTTCATACCGAGGCCCTGAGCATGGAAGATGACATTATAAACCTTAAGAAAAAACAGGACGCAGGTGCAGGATTCATCATCACCCAGCTGTTCTATGACAACAATGCCTTCTATTCATTTATGGACAGAGCAGTTAAAGCCGGAATTACCATTCCTGTTATTCCAGGAATAATGCCCATTACCACAAAGAGTCAGATTGATCACCTGGTGGAGCTGTCCGGAACAAAAATACCATCAGATCTTATGGACAGACTGAACAGATGTTCCTCAAAGGAAGAAGAGGCTGAGGCAGGACTGGAGTTCTCCATCAGACAGTGTACTGAACTGAAGGACTGGGGAATCAAAGGTCTCCACATCTACACCATGAACAAATCAAATCCTGTCACATCCATCATGAAAGCCCTGGGACTGTAAAATGAAAAAAAAAGAAAAATCAGTAAATCCGCTGAAGATCCTTATTCTCTGTGCTGCAGGCATTCTTGCAGGCTTTTTTGTATGCAGAATCTTTTTCTTTTCATATACTGTTCAGGACAGTGCAATGGATCCTGCAGTGCCTGAAGGCACCAGAATTCTGATGTTCCGGTTCGGCACTCCTGCCCCGGGAGACCTGACTTTGGCAGAACATCCTTATGATGAAGGATGTCTTCTGCTCAGGAGAGCAGCGGCAGGACCTGATACGAGAGTGGAAATACGGAACAAAATCCTGTATCTGGACGGAAAAAAAGCAGAGGCTCTTCTCCAGGGATACAGTTCAGATCCCAGAAATCTTCCCATGAGCTTTACATACAGGGATTCCATGCCTGCCGTAAAAACAGGCAGCAGCAGTTTCTTCCTTCTCGGTGACAACAGGGACAGAAGCTGGGACAGCAGGGATTTCGGCCCTGTGGAAAAAGACAGAATAAAAGGCACGGTTCTCCATATCTTTAAATAAGAGACATTATAATGAAAATAAAAACAGTTTATCCTGTAAATCAGGAAAGATTAATAAATACCTTTGTGGAACTTGCTTCCATTTCCTCACCGTCCATGCATGAACAGAAGGCTGCTTCCTTTATTGCAAAAAAGCTGAAAAAAGCAGGAGCACAGGTTTCTCTCCTTCCCTGCGGTGAATCTGCAAATCTGCTGGCAGTGCTTGAAGGGGATGCGGGAAGACAGCCTGTTCTTTTTTCAGGTCACATGGATACAGTAAATCCCTGTGAAAACATTCATCCTGTTGTTACGGAAACAAGAATTTCCTCCGACGGAACAACGGTTCTGGGAAGCGACGACAAGGCAGCCATTGCCATGTTCATTGAGGCTCTGGAGGTAATAAAAGAGAACAGACTTCCTCACGGACGGATTGAGATTCTTCTGACCTGTGCAGAGGAAATCGGACTGCTTGGCATCAAGGGATTTGACATGTCCCTTTTAAAATCAAAGACAGGCTTTGTTACGGACAGCAGCGGACATCCGGGACTTATTACAGTAAAGGCTCCCTATGACTATGGCTTCACTGTAAAGGTAAAAGGCAGAGCAGCTCATGCCGGAATGGAGCCTGAAAAAGGCATCAATGCCATAGTGGTTCTGGCAAACATCATTGCATCCATTCCAAACGGCAGACTTGACGAAGAGACCACAATCAATGTTGGAGTAATAAACGGAGGCTCTGTCACAAACATTGTCACACCGGAGGCTGAATGCAGACTGGAGATGAGATCCATCAGTCTGAAAAAAATAAACGCCCTGGAAAAACTTGTCCGGGCAAAGGCAAAAGAAACAGCAGACAGATTCAAAGCAAAGCTTTTCATTGAAAAAGAAGTTTCCTATACAGGTTTCAGTCTGTCTGATGACAGCCCTGCCGTACAGATAAGTCTCCGTGCAGTAAAGGCCATAGGTCTTAAGCCGGAACTTGTCTCAACAGGCGGCGGAAGCGATACCAACATCCTTAACAGAAAAATCAGCTCAGTAAATCTGGCCTGCGGCATGAGCAGAATTCATACCACTAATGAATACATTGAAATAAAAGATCTCATCCGGGGAGGAGATCTGATCCTCTCCATTATTCACGAGGCATAATGATATCCGAAGACAGAGCAGGCACCATTCTTCTCTTTTCAGTCATCGGGGATGCACTGGGTTCTCCTCTGGACGGTCTTGGAAAAGGACATATAAATTCCATTCTGAAAAGAATCTCCGACTACACTGATCCTATGCCTGCACTTAAGGCAAAACCGGAAAAGTGGCGTAAGCCAGGACTGTATTCTGCAATATCACAGCTTAATCTTCTGTTCTGCATTAACGGAAAGGCCGGAGCGGATCCGGCGGAACTGACTGCAGAAACTCCGGAAGTTCAGGGAACAGGAACAGGCATCTTCCGATACCCGGATCCTGTGCTCACCACATGGATTGATGCATGCATAAGCAGAAGCCGGAACTTTATTCCTCCGGCTGTCCCTTCTCCGCAGGTCCCTGCTGCCTGTCTGTCTGCAGCTCTGCAGGCCAGGAATGAAAAGGAGGCATTTATCTCCGCTGCAGGTCTGGCCTGGAAAATTTCCGGGGAACCATATACGGCAGCCGGAGCAGGGATTTTTTCAGGCATGATCTTTTCCACTGCAGAACAGGAAATTCCGGGGGATGAACTCTTCCAGGCTGCAGAGGATATATCCGGCCGGCTTGTTCAGCTCATGAAAAAAAACAGCGGGAATCTCTTTGCCCTTGGAATAAATCCTGACACTATGGTCCTGGCCGGAGAAAAATTTGCAGAATGCTTTAAAGTCATAAATCAGCAGAAAAACGGCACAGAACAGCAGCTTCTGAAGATTCTGAACTCAGTACTCAAGACCCCGGCCACCAGGCTTACAGTCCCCCATCCGCTGGCAGTGATTCCTTTCAGCCTTTTCTGTGCAGGAACTGACAAAGGCAGGCCGGAGTCCATGTTCCGGGCCGCCATGGAGGGAGGATCAGCAGGCCCGCTGGTTTCCATGACCGGTGCCTTTGCAGGAACCTGTTCTGACAGGGAGGACCTGCCTGAACAGCTTACAGAAGGGCTTGTAAACAAAAAGAGAATTCTGGCAGCAGCAGAGTCCTTTGGAAGCAGAGGAGCTGCAGGTGCAGCGGGAGCTTTTACTGCAGGAGAGCTGAGCCTTACAGAAAAATTCCTTGAGGAGCTGCGCTCCAGAACAAAAAATATTAAGGCGAAGCCTGAGTCTGAAAAAAATCTTTCCAGAGAGGAGCAGCTGTCACGGCATGTTGTAGAAAGCTGGACCAAGCTTGACAGAGCCAGATATAAAAAAGAAAAGCAGAGAGCTTTCAGGAATGCAGGAGAGAATCAGGATTTCTGATGTCTGCGGTTATGTGCTGAAGTACCTGTTTTCGGACGGGAATAACGGTCTGTTTCTGAAACTGCCCGTTTCTGTCTGGTTTTCTGCCCCATATCCTTTTCCACAAACAGTTTTTTACCTGTAAACGGATCTGTCTCAGTGTAATACATGAGGGTCGACCAGGTGGAGGGTGTGGGAGTAAAAATCTGTACGCTGGCAGGAACAAAGCCGGTGTTTTCACGGAATATTTTTTTTGCTTCATTCATGTCACTGAGAGTGCACCCCGGATGGGCAGCCATTATATAATAGGACAGAGCAGACTTTTTTCCGGATTTTTTTACTTCATCTTCAAAAAGTTTTCTGAAAGCATCCAGAACAGTGCCATCAGGCTTTCCCATAAGTTCCAGCACACGGGGGGACAGATGTTCAGGAGCAATCCTGTGCATGCCGGAAATGTGATGCCCTGCAAGCTCACGGATATATTCCCTGCCGTGTCTTTCATCAGCCATAACCAGATCATAACGGATGCCTGAAGCTGCAAACACATGCTTTACCCCTGGTATCTGACGGAGTTTTTTCAGCAGACTGGTAAGAGGTACGTGGTCCGGTTTTATGGACGGACATACCCGTCCTCCAAGACATTTCCGATCTGAACAGGCTCCCTTCTTTTTCATGGTTTCGCAGCCCATGCCGTACATATTCCCTGTAGGACCTCCTGCATCCGTTATGGTTCCCCTGAACAGAGGATGATGAGTCATGTTTTCCGCTTCCCTGAGAACCGATTCAGGACTGCGGGAGATTACATGCTTTCCCTGATGAACTGCAATAGAACAAAATCTGCACCCTCCGAAACATCCTCTGTGTGTGGTAATGGAAAAACGAATTGTGTCCAGAGCCCTGACTTCCCCTGCCTTTCCATAATAAGGATGAACATCCCTTTCATAGGGCAGTTCATAGACATGATCCAGTTCCTCTGAAGTCAGATCCCTGGAGGGAGGATTCTGTACAAGCCACCTGTCCCCGTGTTTCTGTACAAGAGTTTTTCCTTTTACAGAATCAGCGTTTTCATAAAAAATACGGAAGGATTCTGCGAAAGCTGACGGGGCTGCTGCACATTCCTCAAAAGAATGAAGCATCAGACTGTCTGCAGGAGGTTCATCGGAAATATAGCAGAGTCCCGGTATATTTTTCCAGTCCATGCCTGCTGCCATATTCTGTGCAAGGGCAATCATGGTCAGCTCTCCCATTCCATAAACCAGAATATCTGCCTTGGCATCAAAGAGAACAGAGCGGCGGATCCGGTTCTGCCAGTAATCATAGTGAACTGTACGCCGCAGACTGGCCTCTATTCCTCCGAGAACCACCGGTCTGTTTTTTGACCAGTGGCGAATGAGCCCTGTGTAGGCAATACATGCCCTGTCAGGTCTGGAAGTGTTAACACCTCCCGGAGTCAGGTCATCCTGCCTGCGGCGGCTCCTGGCGGCATTGTAATTGGATACCATTGAATTCACAGAACCGGAGGTGACAACCCAGAACAGTTCAGGGTCACCAAGACGCAGAATGTCCCTGTCTGA